>DASQVU010000575.1:0-4306 GCA_035640615.1 Pseudonocardiaceae bacterium | reverse complement strand
GGACCTGGTCACCAAGGGTCCCTCCCGCAAGATCTGGGTGGATCGCCCGAAGGCCCTATTCAGCTCGTGGTATGAGTTTTTCCCGCGTTCCACCGGCGGCCGGGACGCCGAGGGCAACCCGGTGCATGGCACGTTCGCCACCGCTACCCGGGAGCTGGACCGGATCGCCGGGATGGGCTTCGACGTGGTGTACCTGCCACCGATCCACCCGATCGGCGAGGTGAACCGTAAGGGCCCGAACAACACCACCGAGGCCGGGCCCGACGCCGTCGGATCGCCGTGGGCGATCGGTTCGGCCGACGGCGGCCACGATGCGGTGCATCCCCTACTGGGCACACTGGACGACTTTGAGATGTTCGTCGCGCGGGCTCGCGAGCTCGGCATGGAGGTGGCGCTGGACTTCGCGCTGCAATGCGCGCCGGATCACCCCTGGACCAAGGAGCACCAGGAGTGGTTCACCATCCGGCCAGACGGCAGCATCGCCTACGCGGAGAATCCTCCCAAGCGTTATCAGGACATCTACCCGCTGAACTTCGACTCGGACCCCCGCGGGATTTACCAGGAAATGCTGCGGGTGATGCTGTTCTGGGTGGAGCGCGGCGTGCGGATCTTCCGGGTGGACAATCCGCATACCAAACCACCGGACTTCTGGGAATGGCTGATTTGGCAAGTCAAGGATCGGTACCCTGATGTGCTCTTTCTGTCCGAGGCATTCACCCGCCCGGCCCGGCTTTACGGGCTGGCCCGGCTGGGCTTCACCCAGTCCTACACCTATTTCACCTGGCGCACCAGCAAGCAGGAGCTCACTGAGTACACCACCGAACTGGCGTCCAAGGTGGATGAATGCCGGCCGAACTTCTTCGTCAACACTCCCGACATCCTGCACGCCTCGCTGCAGAACGGTGGCCCCGGCATGTTCGCCATCCGGGCCACGCTGGCCGCCACGCTATCCCCATCCTGGGGCGTCTACTCCGGTTTCGAGCTGTTCGAGCGCACCCCGGTGGCACCCGGTAGCGAGGAATACCTCAATAGCGAGAAGTACCAGTTGCGGCCTCGTGACTTCGCCGCTGCGCTAGCCGAAGGCCGATCCCTGGAACCGTGGATTGCCCGGCTCAACGCGATCCGCCGGGCCCATCCAGCGTTGCAACAGCTGCGCACGCTGCAATTCCATTACGTAGACAGTGACGTCCTGCTGGCGTATTCCAAGACCGATCCGGCTTCTGGTGACACCGTGATCTGCGTGGTCACGCTCGAGCCGTACACCACGGTCAGCGGGATGGTGTCGCTGAACCTACCGGCACTGGGCCTGAACTGGTCAGACCACTTCGATGTGTACGACGAGGTATCGGGCGACACCTACCACTGGGCCCAGACGAACTTCGTCCAACTCCAGCCGTGGCGTGCCGTGGCCCACATTCTGTGGCTGCGTCGCCCGACGCAGCCGCAAGTTGCACCGTCCTGATCGTTTGGATATCCGCGCTGACGAACCGATCCGGGCAGGTAGCCGTAGGCTCCTGTGGTGGTGATCGATGTAACGAGTGAGTTCGACGCAGCAGCGCCCAGTTACGATCGGCTGGTCGCCGCGAGTCCCGGCTACTACCAGAACCTCGCGCGCTCGGCCCGCCGCCTGCAACTGCCTGGCCGGGGCGCCGGGCTACACCTGCTGGATCTGGGTTGCGGGACGGGAGCATCGACGTTGGCACTGCTGGCCGCAGCGCCCAAAGCCCGGATCACCGCAGTGGACGCCTCAGCCGGAATGCTCGCCAAGGCCCAACAAGCCGACTGGCCGCAGCGGGTGTCGTTCGTCCACGCCCAAGCCGAACGGCTCGCCGCCGCGGGCGTCCACGGACCCTTCGACGGCATCTTCGCCGCCTACCTGGTACGCAACCTGCCGGACCCAGACCCCGTACTGGCGGCGCTGTGCGAGCAGCTGGCCCCTGGGGCGCCGCTGGGGGTGCACGACTACGCCTTGGACGGCCGGGCGCGCAGCCGGGCCATCTGGACCGCGGTGTGCTGGAGCGTGATCATCCCCGCCGGAAAGGTGGTCACCGGGCGCGCCGCGCTCTACCGCTACCTGTGGCGCAGCGTGCTGCGCTTCGACACCGCCGACGCGCTGGCTGCCCGACTGCGCAGGCACGGGCTGATCGACACCCAGATCGCCACGATGCCGGGATGGGAACGCGGCATTGTGCACACCGTCGTTGCCAGGAAGCCGGCCCGCGAACCGACCCAGAACCCGACCGAGAAGCCAGCATGAGGCCGCCCGGCCACGCGTCCAGCCACAACGGGCATCGGCCCGGCCGGGACCGCCGGGCTGTCCCGCACCCACCGCACGGTGGTCGGTCGCGGCCCGAGGGATCAGCGCCGCGTGTGGCTGTCGTCGGAGGTGGGATCGCCGGCATCGCGGCCGCGGTAGCGCTGGCCGAGCGCGGCGTGTCCGTCCACCTTCTGGAGCGGGAGCAGCAGCTCGGCGGCCGGTTGCGCGGCTGGTCGACGACCCTGGCCGACGGTTCGGCGGTCACCATGAGTCGCGGGTTCCACGCTTTCTTCCGGCAGTACTACAACCTGCGGGCACTGCTGCGGCGAGCCGATCCGCTGGGCCGCGCGCTGGTCCCGATGGCGGACTATCCACTGATCGACGTCGACGGCCACCGGGACACCTTTCAAAAGCTGCCCCGTACCCCCCCGTGGAACGCGCTGGCCTTCGCCCTGCTCTCTCCAACCTTCGGCTGGCGAGATTTGATCGGCCGGATCAATCCGGTGGCCGCGCTTCCGCTGGTCGACGTGTCGGTACCGGAGGTCTACCACCGGTTGGACGACCAGGATGCGATGACCTTCCTGGAACGGGTGCGCTTCCCTGATGCGGCGCGGCACCTGGCGTTCTCGGTGTTCTCACGCAGCTTCTTCGCCGATCCCCGAGAGCTGTCCGCGGCCGAGCTGGCCACGATGTTCCACATCTACTTCCTCGGCTCCGCCGAAGGCCTGGTGTTCGACGTCACCGCCGAACCGTTCCCGCAGGCGCTGTGGGAGCCGATGCGTGACTACCTGACCGAAGTCGGCGTCGTGGTCAGCACCGGGGTAGCCGTGCAGGAGATCTGCCCCGGGGGCGCTCGCCGCTTCACCGTCCGGGCCGGCAACAACGTCACCGCCGTTGACGCCGTGGTGCTGGCCACCGACGTCGCCGGGTTGCAAGCGCTGCTGTCCGGCTGCCCGGACGTCGGTACGGCATCCTGGCGAGCCCGCATTGCGCGGTTACGCACCACGCCGCCGTTTCTGGTGTCCCGGCTGTGGCTGGACCGGCCGGTGCGCCCGGACCGGCCCGGGTTCCTCGGCACCAGCGGGTTCGGGCCGCTGGACAACGTCAGCGTGCTGGAACGCTTCGAGGGCGAGGCGGCCCGCTGGACCCGCCGCACCGGCGGTTCAGTCGTCGAGCTGCACGCCTACGCGCTGACCTCGGATCCCGAGCAGGCCAAGCGCCGACTGCTCGACGAACTGCACCGCGTCTACCCGGAAACCACCGCGGCCACGATCGTGGACCAGCGCCACGAGCTACGCGCCGACTGCCCGCTGTTCGCGCCGGGCACCTTCGCCGACCGGCCTCCCGTGACGACCCCCGACCCGGCGGTGGTGCTTGCCGGGGACCTCGCCCGGGTGGACCTTCCGGTGGCGCTGATGGAGCGGGCAGCCACCAGCGGGCTGCTCGCGGCCAACGCGCTGCTCGAGGCCTGGAAGTTGCGCGGGCATCCGCTGTGGACCGTGCCGACCCGGGGCCGGTTCGCGCCGCTACGTGCCGTGGCCGCTCGTTTCCGCTGAGCTAGCCGGGCCAGCGCCCGCTGGTCCGCAGCTCGTAGCGCCGCGCCGCGTAGGCCAGGTCATCGCGCCACAGCCGGGCCGCCGCGCAGCGCATCGCCGGGCGCACCAGGGCCGCCCCGCGGCGGGCTAGCGCGAAGCCCGGGCGAGGTGAGGTGGCGATCGACGCCTCGATCACCGCGGTCCGGGGATGGCCGGCGTCATCAAGCCCCAGCGGCACCGCGTGCGTCTCCACAACGCTGCCTGCGCCCTCGCCCTCCAGAATGTCCATCACCACCGTCCGGGGTTCCGGGCAGCTGAACGCGGCCCGCACGGGTACCCCCACCCGCCGGGTGAGCCGGAACGCCACATCCACTACGAACCGATCCGCGTCCTCAGTTGGCTCTTCCACCACGCGCAGCCCGACGAAGGAGTAGGGATGAAACCAGCTGCCGTGCCACGGATCGAGCCGGTTGGCGACCACGTCTTCCGGCTCGCAGCGCCCAATCCCGGTGAA
>DASQVU010000574.1:0-3332 GCA_035640615.1 Pseudonocardiaceae bacterium | reverse complement strand
AAGATCGCATCCTGCGTGCACTCGACGCAGAAACCAACGGCTATGGGGAAGCGTGAGGTGACCCATCGGGCTTCCGAATTGCTTCCGCGAGCGGCAGCCAAGATCACTAAAAACGACGTTTGTGCTGGTGGGCGATACTGGGATCGAACCAGTGACCTCTTCGGTGTGAACGAAGCGCTCTCCCGCTGAGCTAATCGCCCCTCGCTAGCCGCGGCAGGGGATCACCATACAGGATCAGGCCATCGGCGAGCGCACCCAATCCCACTGCACGCCTACCCATCCGGCGACCACGCCAAAGACGTTCACCAGCCACAGCGTGGCCAGAACAAAAACCCCGGTTCCCCCAACCACCGCCAGCCGGACGACGGGACGCTGGCGGCGCAGCCAAGCGGTCCAGGAGTCGTAGCGCGCCCGCGTCCAGTCGAGGACTCGCTGGGCCCACTGGAATTCGGTTCCCAGGATCGCCAGGCCGGCGAATAGGATCAGCCAACCCGGTCCTGGATAGGGGATCGCGACGATGCCTGCGATGAGCACGGCGGTACCCACCACCCCTACCACGATGCGATAGGCGAGGTTGAGGCCTGGCCGATGGCGCAGCCGGGCCCGGAGCAGCCTGTACCGGTTTTGATCCGTCGCCTGATCCTCGGATCGCCGGGATCTCTCCTCGACCGTCAGCTGGTCACCTGTCCACTCGCTACGACATCAGTGGGTGCCGCGGGAATCCGCCGACCGGGCTCCAGGGAGATCGCGTAGGCGGTGAATTTGCCCGTCTGGGTAGCCGAGGGTACGGGATGCAGCCGAGGCCCGTCCGCCGATACGTCAAAGGCCGCCAGCCCGATGGGTGTTTGCCCAGCAAGTCCCCAGAGGACGTAGGTCTGGTCGGGCACCTGGTTGCGGGGTAGCCGGGTGGGTACCACCGCAACGTGGTTTGGGCTGGCGAGCACCATCCCCACCGCTTGACCATCCTTGGTGACCAGAGGCACCCGGATAGCTGCCGGATCGGCGGCGCTTTGAATCGCCTCTGACATGGCAGTGACCTGGCGTTGTGCTTGGTTGAGCTGGCCCTCTAGCTGCACGACCCGCGTTCCAAGCACGGCAGCAGCGGCCACCAGGATCACCGCGGCAGCCGCGGCTAACTCCCCGTAACGCCTTCCCGAAAGCCAGCGAACGCCTGGTGCTGGCGCTGGCGGCGGGCTAGCCGCTGGCGTCGACGCCAGCGGCGGAGTCGTAGATCTGATACCGGCCGCGCTAAGTATCCGCTGCTCGAGCCCGGCACTGGGAGCTATCTCTGGAACGGACAGTCCCAGCATGGCGCCGATCTCCTCGGTCCGCGCGGCCGCCTCCGCGCACATGGGACAGGTGGGCAGGTGAGCAGCGACCACGGATTCCTCAGCAGGTTCCAGGGAGTGCAACGCCCACCCGATGGCCAACTCATGGTGTGGGCAGCGCGCTACTTCGCGCTGGTCGTTCATTGGTTCACTTCCCTCACCATGCAAACCTCAGCGACCAGATCATCCGGTCCCAATTGATCGGCCAGCAGCGAGCGCAGACGCTGCACAGCGGTGAACATGCGAGACTTCACCGTGCCGAGCGGGACTCCCGTCAACACTGCGATCTCACGCTGAGTGTGTCCACCGAAATAGGCCAGTGCGAGAACCTGCCGCTGCTCGAACGGCAGGCGATGCAACGCGGCACGCACCTGACCGGCCGCGACCCGTGCAATGGCGACCTGTTCGGCACCCGGCACCGGCGTTGGTGACCAATCCTCCCCCGCCTCCGGCGCAGCAACCATGCGCCTACGGAGCGTGCTCTCCCGACGCACAGCATCCACCGCTTTGTGATGGATTAGCGTGAGCAACCATGTGGCAAATCCGCCCCGCGACGGGTCGTAACGAGCCGGGTCGCGCCACAGCGTCAGGAACACCTCCTGCACCACGTCCTCGGCCAGGCCCTCATCCACACAGATCCGGCGCGCCAGCGAGTAGCAAGGCCGCCCGAAACGCTGATAGAGCTGCCCGAGTGCCGACCCGTCCGCTTCCCCCAGCCGGCGCACAAGCTCGGTATCAGAGGGTCCCTCCACGGGATTGGGCTCCGAAGCAGCCGACTCCGGTTTATCACCCTCTCCGTCAGGCCGCGGGCCCTTTGATCGAGGCTCATCGGCCACCAGAGAGATCCTCACGTCGTACCTACGCCGGGCAACACCGACCGGTTCAGGCTAGCTGCCTCAGGGTATTCCCGCTGACGGCGGCTAGGCGGCACGGCGAGCGACGACCTGGCCGCTTGGGTGATCGTTTCTGCCCCGTCCGGGTGGTCTGCCTTAGGCATCCGGGCGTAGCTCACCCCTTTTCGCGTCACACCAGTCAGAGTCAATCGTTTCAAATCCGAAGGCGCAGAAAGGGGCGACAACGATGCGTAACGACCACGTGACTCTACGTTCATCGGCGGTCTTTGACCTGCTGGCGCCGCGCACTGCCGCAGTGCCTGTTCAGGTTGCGCTGCGTTACGACACTCGTGACCCTTATGCGATCGTGGCAGCTTTCCGAACCGGCCGGGCTGGCTGGGTGGAGTGGGTGTTCTCCCGTGATCTTCTTGCCGACGGCCTGATTGCTGAAGCTGGAGATGGGGACGTGCGTATCCGTCCCGGCATCGGTGATCCCGAGATCGTCGTGGTGGAACTCAACTCCCCTTCTGGCCACGCTGTTTTCGAAGCCAGTGCTCAGCGGCTCGCCGAGTTTCTCGACGCCAGCTACGACATCGTCCTGCCCGGAGACGAGACCTTGTGGATGAACGTTGACCGCGCGCTCGACCAGATGCTCGCCAACGAACTGCCCTAAGTGAGGACCCGGGTTGATCCGGAGTTCCCGAGTCGGCTAGAGTCCTGACACGCATCAGGGCGGGGGTGAGTACATCCCGTCATGACCATGCGGACGTAGCGCAGCTGGTAGCGCATCACCTTGCCAAGGTGAGGGTCGCGGGTTCGAATCCCGTCGTCCGCTCTGTGGGGCCCGTACCGGGCCGCCCCAGGGGTGGGTCCGCAGCAGGCCTTTCGGAGGCGACGAGCTCAAGGACGTCGGCTGTGCGAAGCTTCCGGTACCAGGCGCGGCGGAGTGGCCGAGTGGCTTAGGCAAGGGCCTGCAAAGCCCTGTACGCGGGTTCGATTCCCGCCTCCGCCTCGGGCGATTAGCTCAGTGGGAGAGCGCTACCTTGACACGGTAGAGGTCACTGGTTCAATCCCAGTATCGCCCACCAGCACAAACACCGCTCTCCGCCATGATCCACGGGGCCAGCGGAAGCCGATCGGAAGCCGCTCGCCTCAGTTGGTTTGCTCATTG
>DASQVU010000573.1:0-6180 GCA_035640615.1 Pseudonocardiaceae bacterium | reverse complement strand
CGCCCCGAGTCCTTCCCGGCGGAACTTGCCGGATACCTCGGTGCGCATTTGCTCTCCCTCGGCGAACTGCACGCGCATGCCCACCGCCGGCAGCCACACGGTCATCGCGCGGCTGGCCCGCAGCCGCATCTCGATCCATTCGTGGGTGGCATCCCACAGCGCGACGTGATCGAAGGCTGCGACGTCGAAATCGGCATCGAGCTCACGGTTGAGCACGTGCAGCACGTTGCGGTTGAACTCAGCAGTCACACCAGCGGCGTCGTCGTAGGCGGGCACCATGATCGCCGGATCGGTGACCAGTGCGGCGCCCAGCAGCAGCAGCTCCCCGGGATGCAGCGCGGCGCGCAGCGTGCGGAAGAGCGCGGCCCGCTCGTCCGGCAGCAGATTGCCAATCGTGCCGCCCAGGAACGCGACCAGTCGCCGCCCGCTTCGCGCAGCTGGCAGAAGCTCCAGATGTTGAGTGAAGTCGCCGACCACCCCGTGCACCGCCAGCTGCGGGTACTCCTGCGCCACCGCAGCTATTGCAGCGCGTAACGCGGATTCCGAGACGTCTAGGGGCACGAATTGCCGCAGCGACCCGGTGGCGGTGAGCGCGTCGAGCAGTAGCCGGGTCTTCTCGGACGAGCCCGAACCGAGCTCGATGAGGGTATCGACGCCGGCCCGCGCAGCGATCTGGGTGACGGTGCGTCGCAGCAGCTCCCGCTCGGTGCGGGTGGGGTAATACTCCGGCAACAGGGTGATCTGCTCGAACAGCTCGCTGCCGCGGGCATCGTAGAACCATCGGGGCGGCAACCACTTGGGATCGGCGGACAGCCCCACCCGGGCGTCATGGCGCAGCGCATCGGCAGCATCGGCGTCGGATAGGTGAACCTCGAGCACAGGTGCGGTCATGGCTCCTCGGCAGCGGTCGAAGGGATGGGCGCGACCTCCACGCTGGATGGCGTCGCGGTCAGCAGATGGCAGTCCGGGACGGCCTCCCAGCCGGCACAGTGGCTGGTGGGTTCGGAGCACACATGCACTCCCCCGTCACCCAGTCGCACGGTCAGCGCATGGTGAACCGCGGTTGCGGCGAGCGTGGCACCGTCGGTGACCAGGAGGTTCAACTTTGAACCGGGAGCGGCGGCCAGCACCTGCGCGGTGACGGTGCCCAACGCGCAGCCGAGCGACTCGCCAGCCATCAAGCGGTGCCGGACCAGCGCCCACAGCAGGGCGGAGTCGGTGGGTGCTTCCAGGGTGAGCAAGTCGGTGACCGGCAGCTGGTTGGCCAGTGTTGCCATGCTGTCCGGCCAGCCGGTGACCATGCCGTTATGGCTGAACAACCAGCGGCCGCTGCTGAACGGCGAGCAGGCGATCTCGGTCACGGGCATGCCGACGGTGGCGGAGCGCACCGCGGCGAGCACCGCGCCGCTGCGGACAGCACCTGCCAGCGCGGCGAACGAGGTATCGGCCCAGATCGGGATGGCTCGCCGGTACCGGATCGGTGTCGTTGCGCCGTCGGGATACCAGCCCGCCCCGAACCCGTCGGCGTTGACCACCGCATCGCAGCGCATATCGGCGGGGGCGTAACTCTGCCGCAGCAGCGAGTGCGGCGGGTGCAGCAGCAGCGTCGCGAGGTCACGTGGTGGCCCAAGGTAGGCCAGGTGCCGGCACACCTGGTTCAACCCACCTCGGCGGCATCCCGGGCGCAGCGGAAACCGGTGAAGATCTGCCGGCGGATCGGGTGGTCCCAGTTGCGGAAGGTGCCTCGGCAAGCGGCCGCATCGGTGGCGAAGGAGCCACCACGCAGCATCCGGTAATCCCCCCCGAAGAACACCTCGGAGTACTCCCGGTATGGGAACGCCGCGAAACCGGGGTAACCGGAGAAGCCGGAGGACGTCCACTCCCACACGTCGCCGATCAGCTGGTGGACGCCCAGTGGGGACGCCCCGGCCGGGTAGCTGCCCGCTGGCGCGGGCTGCAGGTGCCGCTGTCCCAGATTCGCGTGTGCCGGCGTGGGATTGTCGTCGCCCCACGGGAAACGGTGGGAACGCCCGGTGGCGGGATCGAACCGGGCGGCCTTCTCCCACTCAGTCTCGGTGGGCAGGCGCTTGCCGGCCCACGCAGCGTAAGCCTCCGCCTCGAAGAAGCTGACGTGCACGACAGGCTCGTCGGGCGGAACGAGCTCCGTGATGCCGAACCGGGTGCGCCACCACTGCCCGCCGTCGAACGACCAGAACAGCGGGGCCACCAGTCCTGCCTCGCACCGGTGTGCCCAGCCGCGTTCGCTCCACCAGCGCGGGTTGTCATAGCCACCATCAGCGACGAACCGCTGGTAGTGCCGGTTGGTCACCGGAGTGGTGTCCAACCAGTAGGCGCCGGTGTGCGCCCGGTGCGCGGGGCGCTCGTTGTCCAGCGCCCACGGTTCGGTCGAGGTCCCCATGGTGAACTCACCGGCTGGGATCAGCACCTCATCGGGCAAGCCTGGAGAGTGCTCCGGCTGCGGGGTAGGAGCGTGCAGCGCAGCGGGGCCGACCCGGAGCTGGTGGGTGGCCAGCATGGTCTCGTCGTGCTGCTGCTCGTGCTGCACGATCATTCCGAAGGCGAAGCCGTGCTCAACGAGCCGGCGGCCCTCCAGCGGAGCGCTGTCCAGCACGTCGAGCACCTTTGTGCGCACCTCGCCCAGGTAGTGCCGGGTCTGGGCGGGGTCCAGCAGGGGCAGCGCTGGCCGATTGGGCCTGGGGTGCTTGAACGCGTCGTAGAGGTAGTCGATGTCGGCTCGGACAGGGTCGCGCCCGCCCACGTCCCGGACCAGCCAGAGCTCCTCCTGGTTGCCGATGTGGGCGAAGTCCCAGACCAGCGGGGACATGATCGGAGAGTGTTGGCGGATCAGCTCAGCGTCGTCCACCGCCCCGGTCAGAGCCTCGCTGCGGGCGCGGGTACGGCCAAGTTCGGCAGCCAGGTGATCGCGCAGTGCGGCGGTGCTCAGCTCGATGATCGGCGTGCTCACAGCAGCTGTCCTCTCATGCATCCGGCCGGTAGTGCACCGAGGCCGTCGGCCATCGCGCTGGTGAGATCGTCTGCTGGGCAGCGGCCGCGCCGGACCCGATGTTCAGTGATCTCCTCCACCAGCAGCTGCACGCCGGGCGGTGCATCCAGCGCCGGCAGGGCGGCACAGGCCAGTTCGAACACCTTGGTGGCAGCAGCCGCGAGGGCCTCGTCATGCAAGCCGCGTTCGGCTGCCTGCAACCACCGCCCGGCGGCCGGCGCGCAGGCGACCCGAGCAGCCGCGGTGACCTCGGGGTCGGCGAGCAACGCGGCCAGCACCGCCACCGGCACCAGCCACTGGCCCACCGGCTGGGTGTCCAGGTAACGAACCTCCAGGTAGCCATGCGGCCGTACCGGGGGGAACAGCGTGGTCAGGTGGTAATCCAGATCAGCGGTGCTGGGCCGGCCGGGCAGTGCCCCGCAGAGCCAGTCAGCAAAGGTGATCCCGCTGGGCACATCCCAAGTCCCCCACGGGCGGCGCTGGCAGAGCAACGGCGTGTCCAGTGCGCGGCGAGCCCAATCGGCGGCGGGGTCCCAAGCCACCGCATCCCACCGCACCGGGCTGGGCCTGGTGCGGGCGGGGTCCAGCGCGAACCAGGCCTTCATCCGGGATGACACCCATCCGGTGCGCCGCCCTCCCAGCCATGGCGAGTTGGCGAATGCGGCCACCATCACCGGACCGAGGTCATGCAAGGCTGCCCAGCGCAGTGCCACGTCGGAGGGGGTGCCGGCATCCAGGCACACCTGCACCGCGGCGGTGGAACACATCATGGCTCGACCCATCGGGCCGATCCGGTCGAAGGCGGTCTCCATCGCGACGTAGCGGGGAATATCGATCAACCGGCGAGACGGACGATGGGGGTCGGAGCCTAGCCCGGTGAGGATCAAACCGGCGGGATCGAGCAGTTCGGTCAGGGCGGTGAAGTCGCCTTCCACGGTGGCGATTAGCTCGGTCAGCGAGGCGCAAGGCGGGCTGGAGATTTCGAGCTGGCCACCGGGTTCGACCGTGACGGTGGAGCCGTATGGAAGAGGATCGTGGGGGCTGTCGGGGACGAGGGAATGTGGAACATGTGCGCCGAGCGCTTCGGCGAGGTGTTGAGCCTGCAACGGGCGATGCGGATTCCCGGCGTGCTGTACCACCCACTCGAGCTCGGCACCGAGCAGCCTGGGTGGCCCGTGCTTAAAGCACACTGAAGCGACGTACACTTCGGCCTCTTCCCGACAGCGCAACACCGTGGGTGGTGCGCTCGGCGCCGATGTCCAAGGCTGCGCTGCCTCTGCCGTCACGACCCACCTCCTGGGAATCGATAAGCCTTCGCCACGCTACCCAGTTACTCCGACACTTGCAGCGTTACGCCGATGACTTTCGTTCGCCCTTTCCTTCGGGTTCATCACCCGGCTTCCCCACCCGGCGTGTCGCGCTCTCGTGCTCGGCTTACCGGTCCTACAGGACCGACACACCGGACACCAGGGCGCGACACGCCGCACACGAGAGCGCGACACGCCGGGTTAGGCGTGGGCGAACTGGGTGTGGTGCAGCTGGGCGTAACGACCGTTCGCGGCGAGGAGTTCGTCGTGCGTACCACGCTCGACGACCCGGCCATCCTCTATCACCAGGATCTGGTCCGCGGCGCGGATAGTCGACAACCGGTGTGCGATGACCAGCGCGGTACGCCCGTGCAGCGCCTCGGCGAGCGCGGCCTGCACCGCCGCCTCGGACTCCGAGTCCAGATGCGCGGTGGCCTCGTCAAGGATCACCACCCGCGGCCGGGCCAGCAGCAGCCGCGCGATCGCCAGCCGCTGCCGCTCACCACCGGACAGGCGGTACCCGCGATCGCCCACCACGGTATCGAGCCCATCGGGCAGTGAACGCACCAACGGTTCCAGCCGGGCCCGCCGCAGCGCGTCCCACAACTCGTCATCCGAGGCGTCTGGCGCGGCGAAGCGCAGGTTGCCCGCAATGCTGTCGTGGAACAGGTGCCCGTCCTGGGTCACCACGCCCACGGTGTCACGCAGCGCGGCGAACGACAGGTCGCGGACGTCGATCCCGCTGAGCCGCACCACCCCGGCGTCGACGTCGTACAGGCGTGGAACCAGCGACGCGATAGTGGACTTGCCCGCTCCTGAGGAACCAACGAACGCCACCAGTTGCCCGGGTTCGGCGCGGAAGGTGACGCCGTGCAAGACCTCAACACCGCCCCGAGAATCCAACGTCGCCACTTCCTCCAGTGAGGCCAGTGACACCTGCTCGGCCGAGGGGTAGGCGAAACGCACGTTGTCGAATTCCACGGAGATCTGACCAGGGGGCACCGTCCGGGCATCCGCGCGCTCGGTAATCATCGGGCGGACGTCGAGGACCTCGAAGACTCGTTCGAAGGCGACCAGCGCGGTCATCACGTCGACCCGGGCGTTAGCCAGCGCGGTGAGCGGGGAGTAAAGCCGGGTGAGCAGTAACGCGAGGCTGACCACCGTGCCCGGAGCAATGGCACCGCGCAGGGCCAACCAGCCACCTAACCCGTACACCAACGCTTGCGCCAGTGCAGAGACCAAGCTCAGCGCGGTGAGAAACAGCCGAGCCGACATCGCGTTGCGCACGCCGATGTCGCGCACCCGGGTGGCCCGGTAGCTGAACTCGGCGGCTTCGGCCTCCGGCCGCCCGAACAGCTTGACCAGCGTGGCACCCGGTGCAGAAAACCGCTCGGTCATCTGGGTGGTCATCGCCGCGTTGTGTGTCGAAGCTTCCCGCCGCAATTCGGCCATCTGCGCGCCCATCCGCCGCGCCGGTACCACGAAGATCGGAAGCAACACCAGGGCGAGCACGGTGACCTGCCACGACAGCGTCAGCATCACCACCAGCGTGAGCACGAGCTGGATCGCGTTGGTGACCACTCCGGACAGCGTCGAGGTCAGCGCGTTCTGCGCGCCGATGACGTCGTTGTTGAGCCGGCTGACCAGCGCCCCGGTGCGGGTCCGGGTGAAAAACGCCACCGGCATGCGCTGCACGTGTTCAAACACTGCGCGGCGCAGATCGAGGATCAGCCCCTCCCCGATCCGGGCCGATTGCCAGCGCGACGCCAACCCGATCCCCGCGTCGAGGACCGCAAGTCCAGCGATGAGCGCAGCCAGGCCCACGACCAGGGCAACGCGCGCATGGCC
>DASQVU010000572.1:0-3662 GCA_035640615.1 Pseudonocardiaceae bacterium | reverse complement strand
GTTTGAGGGATCGCGCAGGACGAACGCGTCGTGGCCCTCGGGCCGGCCGTCGAATCGCCGAAATGGCTGGGCGAAAAACGGCAGATCGTGAGCGCGGGCCCGGTGGAGCAGGCCTTCCCAGCTTTGCCGCTGCTCGAAGGTGACGCCGAAATGTCTCGGGTACAGCGCGGGAGGGGGTCGATGTCGCTGGAGAGGTGGCAGACGACCTGGTCGCCGAAAAAGTTCAGGGTGATGCGGTCGGGGTAGCGTCGGGCCAGCGAGCAGCCGAGACCCTCGACGTAGAACCGGTGCGCATCGGCCAAATTCGCAGCCGGGATCGCGAGGTGGAACACGCGTCTACCTGGTCGGCTACAGCAACGGAGGCAAGCTCGCCTACAGCGCGGTGTGCGCGCATCCAACGCTCTTCGCGGCGGTAGCGACCTACGGCGCGGTGCCACTGTCACCGTGCCCAGCCGGGACGCCGGAGGTGTCGGTGATGCTCGCCGCCGGCGCCGCAGACCAGGTGCTGCCCTTCCACGGAAAGCCAAGCGGGCATCCTCCGTTGCCGTCCGTGGCGCAGGCGCTGGCCTGGCTGCGGGCCCAGGATCGGTGTCCAGTCAGGGCACAGAACAGCCGGGACGGCTGGGTGGTGATCGAGCGGTGGGCGGCTTGTGGCGGCGGCACCGAGGTCGAGTCGGTTGTCTATCCGGCCCGGGGGCATGCCTGGCCGGTTGCCGGGTTGCCCACCACCGCCACCCTGATGTGGACATTCCTCAGCAGGCACCACCAGGGGCGTAGCTCACCTCGTCCTCAGTAGGTCAGTGCAAGTGGCGCCCGCCGGCTCAGTGCTAGCACTTTGGCATCGTTGGTTGATCTGATCCGGTATCTACATGTACGTCTGGGAGTAATGGTTCGGAGTGATCTTGTTCCACAAGCTGCTGCTGTTGCCACCGATCGTTACAACATCACCTTCGACAGTGCATTCGATTGACACGCTGGCACCATAAGGGAGCATTCCTTGGATAGGGGCATGGAGCGAAGGAACGCTCGAAGTCCCTCCATATTGCAGGTGAATCACGTGGAGCGAGTACTATCGGCAGTGCGGCCATCACCGGTTTTCACCCGTGTTGAAGGTTCGTCGCCTCTGTGAATGCACTGGCTCAGGAAACCGAACTAGACGAGGGTGCACCCCAAGGGCAGTTAATCCGCCTCCAAGAGGTGGGGGCAGCCCTACCACCGGCTGGCAAAACGCAGCGGGCTGTGGCACCGGCCGCGTGGGTGCTATCGAGCGTTGCAGGCGAAAGCGGTCGGTGTGCCTCGAAAACCCTCGTCGCCGCCCGGGCTAGGAGGGGCTGACAGCCCGGCCCCTAGAATCGGCGCCCGTGGCTGGACGGATCCGAGACGCGGACATCGCGGAAGTCCGGCAGCGCAACCGGATCGACGAGGTAGTCGGCGAGTACGTCGCGCTACGCCGGGCCGGTGCAGATTCGCTCAAGGGACTCTGCCCGTTCCACGACGAGAAAACGCCCTCGCTCAACGTCCGCCCGGGGCACGGAACGTTTCACTGCTTCGGTTGCGGCCAGGGTGGCTCGGTCGTCGACTTCATCATGAAGATCGAGCACCTCGGCTTCGTCGAGGCGGTGCAGCGGCTGGCCGACCGGGTCGGTATCCAGCTGACCTACACCGGGGGCGGCTTTACGGGACACCGTGATCGCGGAACCCGATCCCGGCTGATCGAGGTGAACCGGCTGGCGCAGGAGTTCTATGCCGAACAGCTGGGTTCCGCTGAGGCGCGGCCGGCCCGGGAATTCCTCATGCAGCGCGGGTTCAGCCAGGAGGCCGCCGGCAGGTTCGGTTGTGGCTTCGCCCCGTCGGGCTGGGACCAGCTCACCAAGCACCTGCTGGCTCGTGGGTTTGCCGTCGACGAGCTGGTCACTGCGGGGGTCTCCCGGGAGGGCCAACGGGGACCGATCGACCGGTTTCACCGTAGGCTGTTGTGGCCCATCCGGGATCTCAGCGGTGATGTGGTGGGTTTCGGCGCGCGGCGATTGTTCGACGATGATCGCGTCGAGGCCAAGTACCTCAACACCGCAGAAACGCCGCTGTATCGCAAATCGCACGTGCTGTTCGGGCTGGACCTGGCGAAACGCGAGATCGCCCGGCGCCGGCAGGTCGTCGTGGTCGAGGGGTACACCGACGTGATGGCCATGCACGTAGCCGGTGTGCCCACCGCCGTGGCGTCCTGTGGCACCGCGTTCGGCGCCGAACACATCTCCATCCTGCGCAGGCTGTTGATGGACGACGACGCCCTCCGGGGTGAGGTGATCTTCACCTTCGACGGCGATGAGGCGGGCAAGAAAGCCGCGCTCAAGGCCTTCGACGGCGACCAGAGTTTCGCGGCGCAGACCTTCATCGCGATCGCCCCGGACCGGATGGACCCGTGCGAGCTTCGCCAGGCCAAAGGCGACGCCGCCTTGTGCGATCTGGTGGCTCACCGCCAACCGCTGTTCAGCTTCGCGGTGCAGACCCTGCTCGCCGAACACAACCTGGAGACTGCGGAGGGTCAGGTGGAGGCACTCCGGCGGGCCGTGCCACTTGTCGCGCGGATCAAAGACGTGGCGCTGCGAGACCGGTATGCGACGCAGCTAGCCTACTGGAGCGGCTGGGGCGATGAGGCAACGGTGGTTCGCCGGGTTCGGGAAGCCGCCGGCGACGAGCCTCGAAGGCGCGGAGGGCGCCCGCGGAAGGCAGCGTCGGCGGAGAATGGCACGGAGCTGCCCGCGCGCGACGATGTCCGGCTGCAGGCGCAGCGCGAGGTGCTCAAGGCGGTGCTGCAGGAGCCTGCGTTGACCGGTCCGGTGTATGACGCCCTGCCTGCCGAAGCCTTCACCCATCCGTGCTACGCGCAGTTGCACGCGGCCGTGTTGAGCGCCGGTGGTACCGCTGCGGGGTTGTCGGGGCCGGAGTGGATCGAGGCCGTCGCTGCGCACTGCCCTACCCGGTCGCTGGTGACCGAGCTGGCTGTGGAGACGCTCCGAGCCACCGGGAGCGCCGAGGACGACGCCCGCTACATCGGCAGCCTGCTCGCCCACCTGCAGGCCACGGTGGTAGGGCGGCAGGTGGCCGAGATCAAGTCGCGACTGCAGCGGATCTCACCAGTCGATGACGCGGATTCCTACCATCACCTTTTCGGTGACCTGGTGGCCCTTGAACAGTACTACCGGGCGCTGCGCGAGCAGGCCATGGGAGCCCAGGACTGAGTGTCTGGAGGCATGGCGTTGTGAGTGCTCGCTGGCCTTGTCGTGCTCGGCGCCACCGGGCTAGGTTTCCCCTCGCGGAGGGGAGGAGGTCGTCGCGCTCATGTGGGACCCGGAAACGTACCTTGCTTTCGGTGACCACCGAGCCCGGCCCTTCCATGACTTGCTGGCCCGGGTCGGCGCTCGCGATCCGACCCTGATAGTGGATCTGGGCTGCGGGCCAGGCACCCTCACGCGGTTGCTAGCCAAGCGGTGGCCGATGGCGAGCGTGATCGCGCTAGACAGCTCACCAGAGATGGTGCAGGCCGCGCGAGAACGGGGCATCTATGCGGAACTATGTGACCTCCGTGACTGGTTACCCTCTCCGGGCACCGGGCTGATCGTCTGTAACGCTGTGTTGCAGTGGGTGCCCGAGCATGCGGAGCT
>DASQVU010000571.1:0-10186 GCA_035640615.1 Pseudonocardiaceae bacterium | reverse complement strand
CCGTTGTACGAGTCGCGCTTCGCGGCTTCCGGTCCGCGGTGGTGTGGTGATCTGCGCTCGTCACCGCATAGGTAGCGCAGCGTTGCTGCGGTGCGCGGAGGAGAAGATGAGCGGCGAGCCCACCGCAGCCGGTATGAGCGCGCACTTGCTTTCTACTGAGGAGCGGACGTCGGCTACGTATGCTGACCGCTAGGGATACCTGATGTTCTGAGGGCCTGATACGGATCAGGGCGGAAAGACGGTGGCTACCAAGAGATGGCCACCCGGTCCATCCAAGTCGGTGCTTTCGCAACGCCGCCAGGACGCCTATTTGTCACCGGAATCTACCAATCAAAATGAGGCACTGTCGAGCGGTGTTTGCGCAGTGGTGGTTTCGTCCTGGTAGGGGGTTGGTCTAGGAGCTGGCCGGCAAGGTAATGACTCAGATTTGCGCACGCATTGTTCTGGTTGGCGCGGTAAGCGGCGGTGCGCATGAGCCAGCGTTACGGCAGATTCCTCAGGAGCACCGGTCCTCGCGCTGCCACACTGTCGTCCCTGTCGATGACGTCGAGCGCCAGCTCACCGAGCGCCTGGTCGCGACGTCTGGCTCCGCACCGACCACCGGGGCCACCTCGTTGCCGAACGTACCCGTGTGACCGTCCTACCCCCTCCATTCCTGGTTCGGCATTTGGCGCAATGGCTGCTCGCCGCGCGGTGAGGTCGTCGAAGATGTGCCTCCGACTGCGCTGGCGCGCGGGTTCGGGAATTGCCGGGGGGTGGCCGGCGCAAGAACGATGTAATTGAGTTGCCCAGGATTGACTATGTGCTGGCGCTGCTCGACGAGCGTCGCGACAACTCAACAGGCCAGACTGATCAACTAGTTCCATGTGCTGCTGTGCGACCTCGTGCCGGGTGGTGCACCGGTCAATTCCACGGTCCCGACTTCGTTCAGACTGCTAGTCACCGTCGGTACGGCCGGCGGCTCAAGACGCGAGTTCGCGACACTGGCCTGAGACTGCGCCAACCCCTCACGTGTCAAGGTTCCGGGACAAGGCCCTAGCCCTCTATCCCGTGGATCTCGATGACCTCGGCGGGTCGCTGGCGTCATCGTCATGTCCACCAGAGAACCGCGCGGTGTCCGGTCGCCCGCAGCACCCGGGGCAGCCACGGCGGAGCCCGCCAAGCTCCGGACGGTGTAACTGCACGGACCAACTTGTCCGGCCCGAGCGGGCTCGCCGACCCGCTGCCAAGCGCTGCGCGGTACCCGGTCGACACTGCCCGGCTACACCAGCTCGGCCGCGGTCGCCCGCACCGCCGCTTACCGATGCAGGTCGCGCGATGCGTACCCGCTTGTCTTGGGACTGATACGGGACGAGATCTTTCGCTTGCGCGAACTGACCACCGGCGGATAGTGCAGCTGCCGGCCGCTGCCGGGATTGTGCGCACGTGTTGCCGCGGTTCGAGGATTGCAAACCTTGCCCGAGCAAACGCGTGAACCACTCATGCTCTGTCGGCTGCGGCCTCGGACCCGGCCGATCCCAACCGTGTCCACCTTCCGAACATCTCCGGGGCGCGACAATCACTGGAATTCTCCAATGCAATCATGCCTCCAGTCAATCAACCGCCGACATGGACGATTCATGATGTATATCGAAAACCCTGGTTAGGTGTGGGCACCTTGCTCCCGTTCTTATTCCTTATCAGCATGTCCTTGCCGTTACCGCTCGCACGCTGCGCTGAGGCGGTTAGAGGGCCCACTACGGTGCCGGTCACGGCGCTGACCCGGCTCGGGCTTGGCAGCTCAGGGCGGTGCCGTCAGCACCTACTCAGCCGTGACCTCGCGCTATCCCACGATGTGTCTTACCCGGCCACGACCTGGGGGTTTTACGGAGCGGTGAAGGTCTCACTGCGCTGCCCGCTCGCTCAGCCACCTGCCGATCGATCGTTCTCTTTCAGCGCCGGACCTGCGGTCCCGGCCCGGTGGAGCTAGGTACGGTCCTCTGATGCGATTCGAAGCACCTTCAAGGCAAACTTCGGCTCACCGCAGAGCGTTGACCTGCCAGCGCTGGATGGTGCTGTAATCAGGATCCGTCTGCCATTAGGTAGGCCAGAAGGGCCGCCTACGTAACTGATAGGGCTGCTCCCCGTCGGGCGCGCCGTCTTCCACCGCTATTTGTCCGCGTCGGTACGGCAGTTTTTAGGTAGCGAACGATCTTGTGCGATAACGCTCTTCTGTTAGCGTACCTTTCGATTAGGTTTTGTGTGCTGTTTTACTGGGCGCCGCACTGGGGGAGAACTGAGATGCCTGACGGGCTGAGCTTTGCCGCGATTGAAGAGCAGCACGCAGAGCTGCTTCCCGCACGTACCGTCTTGTCTGTGTTCAGTCTCGACGGCGACGACACCGTCGTCGCAGACGCGTGTCAGTCGACTTACTCCGCGGGCACGGGCGGTCTTCTTGGTTTGCTGGGTCTTGGTGCTGGGCCGCAGACTACTGAGACGTGCACGCCGGCAGTAGTCGTCACCAACTCTGGAGAATGAACTGCGGGTCACACCCCAGCTCACTCGGCCTGCGTTCCTCGACTAGATGTGGTTACGGCGAAACGACCGTGGGCCGACGGGACCACGATGCATCGCTGCCAAGCCGCATGGACCGCACCGGGCCAAGGGTCTGGTGCTGTTTCGATCGGACTCGACAAGAGCAACCGGCGGGCCAACGTGTCGCACTTGCCCGTGACGGTTCTGCCGGCGATCAGCTCTGCTGGCTTCGAGTTGCGTCAGGTCGCCGCTCACCCCGCGCGGGCTGCACACTACGCGGTGTTCGTTGACCGCTCCAAGGACCTCGTTCAGGTCATCAACACGGAGATTGTGCAACCGAAGCCTGACGCCTCAGCTACTGGCAGCCGTCCTGCTCGCTGCCCGGCCTGGTCAACCAGTTGCCCTTCATCGCCGAAACTTCCGGCCACCTGGCCATCCGCGCCCAAGCCGTGGAGCACTCCGCCAAGACCTGCCGCGGGTTCGCTAACTCGCCGGCGGTCACGCCGACCGCAGCTGCACCAAACGCCTACCCGCCCTGGCTCGCCCACCTACTGATTCTCAACGAGTTCGGCATGCGCGAACCGGCCGTTCGCTGGTGCTGACGCTGGCCGCTGGGGACTCCGTGGCCGCCCGAACCGTCACCACGAGCCCTCCCTACCTGCCGGCAGCGAGGCAGCTCGACGAACGGTCCTCGACTTCCGTGCCGCACGGTCTGGGTTGAAGCCGCCCTGGGTTCGAGAGGTGCCAGGCGTCAACACAACCGGTCCGGGAAGCCCTCGAGCTGTATTAGTAGTGGAGCTGATGTATTCGGACAGTCCTGCGTTCGTGACCGCGTTGTGCGGACCGCTGGGATGGACTACCGGGCGAACGGGAATGCCGGCTGCGAGCCCTTTGCCTCGAGCTGATCCGCCGACACGAGCGCCATTCTCCGCAAGGCCCGTGGCGATCAAGCAACGTCAGTCCGCAACGATAGGCATGAGCCCTCAGAACGTCAGGTAGCCATCAACGGTAAGCCTACGTAACCCGAGGCTTGTTCTCGGTAGGGCGCGGATGCTCGCTCACAACGGCTGCGTACGGCTCGCCGCTCACGCCGGACCGGCCGCGCGCGGCGGCGACCCCCTACGTACCTAGTGACCAGTGCAAACTACCGTGCCAGCGAGAGTCGGTGGCAGTAGGGAACGCTGGCGTGACGGTCCGCAGTAGGTACTGCGGGTTTCGGGGTCTCGGTAATCATATGCTGGTGACTAAGCAGCCAATTGTCGGTTTAGGGCTCAGTGGCGGAAGGCAAAGTTAAGTGCCGAATGAATGTTGTCAAGCGGTCTTCCGCTGATATGGTTTAGGTTAGCCGAGTCGGCAATACCGTCGATTTAGGTGTCCCTTTCTGCATCTCCCTAAGATGCCATACTGCGAGGAGAGCTTAGATGATCGATGCGTTGAGCTTCGCCGAAGTCGACCGGCAGGACGTGGAGCTGCTTCCTGCTCGTACGGTCATGTCCCTGTTCGGGATGGGCGGCGAGAAAGGTGGTGGCGAGAAGGGCGGCGGTAACTGCAACGTTGGCAACGGTTCCTTCAATGGTGGCGGGATTATCTCCCTCCTCAACAATGTTCTCCCCGTCCTGGACAACGACTTGAACAACATCCAGATCATTCCTATCGGGGCGAACTCGAACTGCAGCTAGGTTCAGGACTGCGCCCGATCATGTGATGCCTGCATGCACGGCAAAGGAGGGATGGCTGCAAATGCGGCCATCCCTCCAACGTGCACGGTTTACCAGCGGCGGCCACCTGATTCGTCAAGGAATAGCCGTCAATTACCCAGCTGTCGCGGACTGTGCCGCAAAATCGGTTCTGGGCGACGTTGATGTGCGGGTGGCCGGCCGAGGCCGGGCGAAGGGATCGCCCCGAGTGCACCGAGACGATCGCAGGTCCACGACTTGTCGGGTATTCCGGACGTTATCGGGCAGGACTTCACCGCCGCGCAACCCAACATGCGCTTGCGCGGTGACACACTGATACGCGCACCGTCGATGGCTGGGACGACGGCGACCGTGATCGACCTGCACCTCTGCGGTCATTGGCTAGGCGGTTGCTGACCGCTTACTGTGCGCCAACATGATCATAAAGGTGCGGCCGCGGCTGCCAGCTGCGTGGAATTTGGCCAATTTCTGTGCGTCATGGCGGGCGTCGCTCGATTGACCGACGGGCCCACGCTTTGCAAGAGGGTCGTGGATATTTTCTTTGCAAGCTTCAAGAAAAACTCATCCACATCCGCCAATGGCATGACCTGACCGGAGGTACGCCAGAGCCCGCTGGTGTCTGGCCGGCGAGTTGCGCAACGTCAGTTCGCAAGGATAGGCATTGAACCTTGGAACGTCGGGTAGCCGCGAACGGTTAGCCTACGTAACCGGGAGGCTGGTTCTCCGTAGGACGCGGGTGTTCGCCCACATCGGCTGCGTATGGCTCGCCGCTCACGCCGTACCGGCCTGCGCGTGGCGGCGACGCCCTACGTACCGGGTGACCAGTGCAAACTACCGTACCAGCGCGGGTAAGGGGCAGTTCGCAACGCTTCTGTGACGGTGCCCAGTAGGTACTGAGCGGTCCAGGATCTCGGTAACCATATGCGGGTAACTAAGCAGTCGGAAGTCGGTTTAGGGCTCAGTAGCGGAGGGCAAAGTTAAGTGCCGAATGAATGTTGCCAGGCGATCTTCCGCTGTTATGGTTTACATTAGCCGAGTCGGCAAGACCGTCGATTAGGTGTCCCTTTCTGCATCTCCCTAAGATGCCATACTGTGAGGAGAGCTTAGATGTTCGATGCGTTGAGCTTGGCCGAGGTCGACCGGCAGGACGTGGAGCTGCTTCCTGCTCGTACGGTTTTGTCCCTGTTCGGCATGGGCGGTGGCGGTAACTGCAACGTCGGCAACGGCTCCTTCAATGGTGGGGGCCTTATTTCTGTTGCCAACGACCTGGTGCCCCTCGTGAACAACGACTTGAACAACCTGCAGGTCCTTCCCATCGGGGCGAACAAGAACTGCTAGGTTCAGGACTGCGCACGATCATGTGACGCGTTGCACGGCACGGCAAGGAGGGGTGGGCGCAACGTGGCCATCCCTCCAACGTGCCCGGCTGCCAGCGCCGAGCTGGCTGGACTATACACAAACGCTGCGACGGGCGCTGACTGCAGGTGGAAACAATGTGGTCACCTATCTGGCACTTTGCAATGCATTGAAGGTCGCCTGCTTCGGAGCGGTCCGACGGTGAGCAGAGCCATGATTGGCCGGCGCTCGTGCGTCCCGAGCACCCTCGCTAGTCACTGCCGAAATTCACACCTGTGGCGGCGCATCCAGGTCGCGGAGCGAAACCAGCTGGTGACCATAAGGCGGCCGAACACTCCACACCCAGATGATCATATCGCTGCTCGACCGCGCTATACGCGGTGGCAATTGTATGACCGCGGTACATATCGATCGGGGTCGCCGTTTCGGCGGGACCTTGGCCAGCATTTCTGGCGACTCCACGGACCCGGCGCGGGAAGCTCCCCACGGCACCTGGAGACGGTGCGGATTTCGCATAATCCGAGTGTCTGCGCGCGGTGATGGCTTGGGGGCTGGAAAGCGCCCGACGTGGTGTTGAAACCCACCTGACCGAGCTGGGTGGAGGGGGTGCGTCTGGCACACCCGCTGGCCGTGAAGATGTTTCCCATCGGCGCAGCAAAAAGATGAGCGCGATGCGGCGGACCTGGCAGGATCGCTTGCGGATGGACCGGCGCCCGTGGCGTGGATCGCTCCACCGGTCACCCGCGAGCCGCGCGAGTTGGTCCGGCGCAGAGCCGACCAGGTCCACGTGGTCACGATCGCCTCCGGTGGACCCGGCAGCAAGTCGCAGATGACCAGGTCTCCAGCACGGAACTTCAGCACGCGCCTGCGTCACGCGCTGTGCAGCGAGTCGCCGCTCAGGGGTGCTGGGGCAAACGATCTAATCCCCCGTCGTCCATCCCCGAGTACCCGGGATTGCGGGCGACTCATAGCCAGCTTCCATACATACCACGGATTCGTCATCCGGTTGGAGCGCATACTGATCTGGCGGGGATTAGTATAAGTCATGGGAGATCGGCGATCGTCCGCATGCAAACGGAGGGGTGGACGCATTGCGGCCACCCCTCCCGTGCCGACGATCACGCTTCCGCCAAAATAATCGCGGAGCGGTGCTGCACGACTAGGGGTGTAGTCGGCTGCCCCAGCACCGCCCTCAGCGTTGCGCCGGCCATGCAGGTGTCGCTCCCTAGCAAACGACACCCTACAAATCACCGCTCAACCAAGCGGCCATTGGATAGCGGACACTGCCATTAGTGGCAGGCACCACCGTTAGCGCTGCCACCCACGCCGCCGTAGGCGTTCGCAGCCTCGTTGAACTGGGTGTGCTGAAGGATGATGTTCAGTGCGTTGACTCCGATGCCGCCCGTGGCATTGCCGCCGTTTCCACCGGTGCCACCGGTTCCGCCACACACGCCACCGCCGCCCTTAACAAAGCCGGTCAAGGACAGAACGGTACGGACGGGAAGCAACTCAACGTGCTGACTATCAATCTCAGTAAAGCTCAATGCATCAGACATACAAATCCTCCTCGGAGTGGCCTATAAGCGCCTCGTCGGACCGCATTTCCGATTCAGCTAATGCATATCATGACGAGAGGAAAGTCATCTAGCAACATCCATTGACCCCTAAATGTACGGCGTGCCACGTAGCCGTTACCCGGTCTCTTTGATTGCCGAACCTACCTCGATCAGTTACCTAGGCTCCGATAAATGCGCACCTATGGATCGCCGTCACGGAGGCGCTACCTTACTCAACTTATCCCTGGTGGACCCACTCTGCAGACAAACTAGGTGGTGGCAGCCAGCTCGCGCTGTGGCGAAGACGGCTTTTGGGCCAACCCGTGGCGATGGTCACGTTTGCGGAAGGAGACGTAGATGTGGCGCGGCGATTACCTAGGTGGTGGCAGGCGCGGTGTAGCCGTTTGGTGGTTGTGCCAGTCGCCGCATTCCAAGGTGGCTAGCTAAACCCGAGACTGTCGGGGACAGCACCTAACATGATCGCGGACCGTCGCGTTCAACGACGGCTGAGACATCCTCTTTGCGTGCGAGCTTCCCTTCAAGCAGCCAGCGGGCGATCGGCTCATGCAGGGCGGAGCCATCGGGCGCCGCACCCAGGCGGCTGCGCACCAGATGCAGCTCGCCCGCTACCCAGGATGGGCTTTGCCAGGTTGCCAGCCGCTGGACCAGCGGCCGGAGATCCACCACTCCGGTGGCCCGCGCCAAGGTGAGGTGCGGCCGGTACGGGCGGTCCTCCACCGGCAGCTGGCAGCGACGCGCGGCGGCCGCCGCGGAGTCGGCTAGCTTGCGCAGCCCGTCGCGATCGCCCCGCACGCCAGTCCACAACACCCGGTTGCTGAAGCGGCCGCCGCCACCGAGGGATAGCGACAGCGGCGGGTGCCGTGCCGCTGTCCGGGTGAGCCGGCGGGTCAGCTCGCCGACCACCTCATCGGCGACCTCGCCGAGGAACACCAGCGTCAGGTGCCACTGCTGTGGGCGGGTCCACCGCAACTGGGCGTCCTGCTCGGGCGCCAGCTCGCGCAGTGTTGCCGTGGTGGTTCGCAGTGCATCGATAACCTCTTCCGGTGGCGTCAGCGCGATGAACAACCGCACGCTGTGATCGTGGCATTGTCGAAGACACGGTATTCAGCTGGCTGGAACCGGCGGGTGGCGCGGCAGAACCGCCAGGTGAACGTCGGCCACAACGTGGTGTTCTGACATGTGCGTCGAGGTACCAGCTGGCGCCCCTACCCGTGGTCCACACTGCTCCACATCACGGATGCGCCGCCCGCCGCGCGGCAAGACCCACGCCGCAGTGCGCTGAGACAGGGTGAGGGAGCCGACCGTCGGCTGGATCCGGGGAACGAACTGGACGGCCGAAGCCCAATGCCGACCACAGCGACTCGCCGGTCGCGCAAGTCATAGTCGGCATCCAGCGCGCGGAGTGGAACACCTTTCCCCGGAACGTTTCCAGTCCGGGCACCTTCGGGATTTTCAGTTCGGACAGCGGGCCGGTTGCGGTGATCTCCACATCGCAGGTCCGCTCGCCCAAGCTGGCTCCCATCTCGACACGGGAGTACCGACCGTAACATCGCTGGTGCCAGCCACCCTCTGGATAACTCAGCCGTCCGGCGTACCCGCTCACCGCTGGTCGCCGCGGCCTTGCTATCGACGGACCGAAGCCGGCCGACCAGTCGGCGCAGCGGGACCGCCGCCGGACGCCGCAGCCGCCGCGCCTACGCCACTGAACCGTTAGCTGCTGGTAGTCCTTATTCCAGCGCCGCTGCTTGCTCCCGCGGCTGACCACAGCGGACATCAGCTCCGCACAATGCGAAATCCGCAGGTAAACGAGGGGAGATCGACCCCGGTGGCATCCGAATCGCTCGTCGAGGCCCGCGGGACCGCGTACGGTCCTCGAATCTGGGCTCCTGACACCGTCGAGGTCCTGTCCGCGCCCGATCACCTCGCCCGGGCCGCCGCCAGCGCGCTGGGCTGGGACGGGATGGTTCTACCCCCGATGGTGTTGCTCGGGCGCCGGGTGGTGGTCGTCGCCAACCTCCTCGCTGATGTGCACGAGCGCCGGATCAGGTCAGGCTGGCGTCCAGTGACCGACCGGGTGACGGTATCCACCTGGGACTGGCCGGAGATGCAGCAGTTTGTGCCGCCCCCCGCGGTGCGGCTGAGCGGCATCATCGCACCCGCCAGGCACTGGCGGACCGGCCTCACCAGTGCTGCGCCGTTCGGCGGGCTGTGCCCGACCGCGCTGCTGCTGCCGGCGCACATCGCTCGGAACGTGGAGTGCCTGACCCACGCCGAGTACTACGGCCCCACCGTGCTCGCCGCTGCGGGCCCTCACGACGTCGACCCGGACGCGGTTGACGTGGTGCACGTCGGGCGGCGGACTCGTGCCGTCGAAACCACCCCGCTGTCCACGACAACCAGGTGGGTTTACGAGATGGTCTACGACCGCCTGCTCGCTGCTCTCTAGTTCCACATCTTCCGCGCTCGGCGGAGTCGTTGCGCAAGGCATTCAGATCGCCTACCCGAGCGGCGGCGCGGTGATCGCCACCGCTTGTTCAGCAACGACAGCATCGGCCATGCCCAGACACTGGCCTAGATTTCGAGCATTTCCCTGGACTCCGGCTGGTGCTCTCGATCGGGGCGCCCGTGCAGGGTCATATGGATGCTTGAGCACCTTGGCAGCACGCCAATCAGACTCGATCCGCAGCAGAGACGCGCCCTGCATTCAGCGGCTCAGTGGAGTACAAAGGTAGCCGGATACCGCCGTTGAACCCGCTGAATGCGAAATGGGACCAAGTCACTCGAAAGGGTAGCCGGTGAACGCGGGATCGGCACCGTTGAGCGAGAGTAGAAATGGGGGTGAGGGGGACAGAGATGCGGCGGCTGCGGGTAAGTTTCCAGCGTCGACTGACGCCTAAAAGCGGGAAAAGCTGTGGGGCGGGGCCGTTCCTCTCGAACGGCCCCGCCCCATTAAGGGTGCCTGCGCTCCACGTGTCCGGCGCCGGACGGGGGATCTCCCGGGGCCTTCGATGCACTGGCAAGTCACCATGCACCGGGCGGTGG
>DASQVU010000570.1:0-2422 GCA_035640615.1 Pseudonocardiaceae bacterium | reverse complement strand
GGCCACTCCGGCGATGGTGAGGGCGTCGGCGGCGTTGATACCCCGCTCTGGATAGGCCGAGGCGTGGGCTTCCTTGCCGGTGTAGCGGATGCCCAGTTGCTGGGCGGCGATAATGGGCGGTTGGGCTCTGTCCACCGGGCTGGGGTGGGCCATCATCGCCAGGTGGGCACCAGCGAAGGCGCCTCGGTGTAGTAGCAGAATCTTTCCGCCGCCGCCTTCCTCGGCTGGTGTGCCCATCACCCGCACGGTCAGCCCCAGCTCGTCAGCCACCGCGGCCAAGGCCACCCCGACGCCCACCGCGGTGGCCGCGATCACGTTATGGCCGCACGCGTGCCCAATGCCGGGCAGCGCGTCGTATTCCGCACAGATCACTACGTGCAGCGGCCCGGACCCAGCGCGGGCTTCGAAAGCGGTGGGCAGTTCACAGATGCCGCCCTGTACCGAAAAGCCGTAACCGGTCAGCGCCTCACTTAGCCAAGTGCACGCCCGTTGCTCCTCACACTCGAGCCCCGGATGAGCATGAATGCGGTGGCTTAGAGCGACGAGATCTGCTTTAGCGCGGTCGAGAGCAGCTTGGGCAGCGGTCTTCGGGTCCACCACCCCAGCCTATGACGTCAGCAACGTGGCAGGTCAGGGCGTCTCGGGGTGGCGGATGCAGAATTGCGAGTGACGCATAGCCAGGGTTATTGGTGGCCCAGCCGGTAGTCCAGGGTGGTGTGACGGCGTCCGGCGCCGATGGTGCGGACGGCGTGGCCGATGGCTTTTTTGGAGCCGACGAGCACGACGAGTTTTTTGGCCCGGGTGATGGCGGTGTAGAGCAGGTTGCGTTGCAGCATCATCCAGGCGCTGGTGGTGATCGGGAGGACGACGCAGGGGTATTCGCTGCCTTGGGAGCGATGGATACTCACGGCGTAGGCGTGGGTGAGTTCGTCGAGCTCACCGAACTCGTAGTCGATGTCGTCGTCTTCGTCAGTGCGCACGGTAAGCGTCTGGTCAACCAGATCGATGGCGCTGACGACACCTTGGGTGCCGGTTGAACACTCCGTTGGCGCCCTTGTCGTAGTTGTTGCGGATCTGGGTGACCTTGTCGCCCACGCGGAAAATACGGCCACCAAACCGTCGTTCCGGCAGGTCGGGGCTGGCTGGGGTCAGCGCCTCCTGTAGCAAGGTGTTGAGCACACCGGCGCCGGCAGCACCCCGATGCATGGGGGTCAGCACTTGAATGTCGCGGCGCGGGTCAAGGCCGAACTTGGCCGGAATCCGCCGGGCCACGACATCGACGGTGAGCTGGGCAGCCTGCTCGGCGTCCTCCACCGGGAAATGGAAAAAGTCATCCAGTCCCTGGGTGCGCGGGTAGTCCCCGGCGTTGATGCGGTGCGCGTTGGTGACCACTCCCGAGTGGCTGGCTTGGCGGAAGATCTGGGTCAGCCGCACGTGCGGGATCGGGGTGCCCGGCGCGAGCAGATCACGCAGGACCTCCCCGGCACCGACCGAGGGCAACTGGTCAACATCTCCGACGAACAGCAGGTGCGCTCCGGGCGCGATGGCCTTGGTCAGCTTGTTGGCCAGCAACACATCCAGCATCGAGGCCTCATCGACCACCACGAGATCGGCATCCAGCGGCCGGTCCTTGTCGTAGGCCGCGTCTCCGCCTGGTTTGAGTTCCAGCAGACGATGCACCGTGACGGCGTCGTGTCCGGTGAGCTCGGCCAAGCGCTTGGCGGCTCGCCCGGTCGGGGCGGCTAACACGATCTTGGCGCGTTTCGCCGCAGCAAGGGCGACGATCGAGCGCACCGTGAAACTCTTCCCGCAGCCCGGACCACCGGTCAGGACGGCAACCTTCTCGGTCAACGCCAGCTTCACCGCCGCCTCCTGCTCCGCAGCGAGCTCGGCCTGGGTCTGGCGGTGCAACCAGGACAGCGCTTTGTCCCACTCAACATCGACGAAGCCCGGCATTCGATCCGCGCTGGTGCGCAGCAACGTCAACAACTGGCCGGCTAGGGAGATCTCCGCGCGGTGAAACGGCACCAAGTAAATCGCTACCGCAGGCTGCTCAGTGTCGGCGTCGGGGATTTCCTCGCGGATGACGCCCTGTTCGGTGACGAGCTCACCCAGGCAGTCGATCACCAGCCCAGCATCCACCTGCAAAATCTTGATCGCCTCGGCGATCAGCTCCTGTTCGGGCAAAAAGCAGTGCCCGTCACCGGTGGCCTCCGAGAGCGTGAACTGCAATCCCGCCTTGACCCGCTGCGCGCTGTCCTGCGGGATGCCGACCGCGCGGGCGATCGTGTCGGCGGTTTTGAACCCGATGCCCCACACCTCCGAGGCCAACCGATACGGCTGCGCGCGCACCACATCAATGGCGGCGTTGGTGTACTGCTTGTAAATCCGCACCGCCAACGAGGTAGAAACCCCGACACCT
>DASQVU010000569.1:0-3505 GCA_035640615.1 Pseudonocardiaceae bacterium | reverse complement strand
CCGCGGATATAGGTATGCACCAGGGTGTCTGGGCGGACCACCCGCTGGGACCTGCTGTTGATCAGCCACCGACCGCCGCTGCCACCTTAGGGGCCAATTGCCTCCATCACACGCCCGTTTCGGCACAAGCCCGTAATCAACATGCCGGCTGTCAACGGCACGGACCAACTTCTGCGATGTGCACGGTCTCGATCACCCCGTGCTGCTTGACCGCACCGGCGAGTACGCCCGGCGGCTGGGAGTCCACGGCGTCCCGATGAACATCCTCGTCGATCAGCGCGGGATGGTGCGTGCGGTGGGTGCCACGACCCCGGATGAGCTGCGGGCGGCGCTTACCACGTTCTTCACCGCACCGCAGTCACCACCAGCTGGTCCCGCGCCAGCCGATGACCTGATGATTCGCCGTAACAGTGCTGCTGGTGAGTGATTAGGTGTACGTACGTCCCGGAACTAGGATGTCGGGTTTGTTGTTGTCGGTTGCGGGTGGCAAGGTCGCCGACCGGCAATCCAGCCGGTGATTCCCGTGCCGAACGCAAAGATCAGCGCCACCGCAGCGGTTACACCGTTCTTCAGACAGTTCCGTTGCCGTACTGTCAGCTGCCCTACGTAGGGGACCACCTCAGCTGGGTTCTGCCACGAGACCTCCGATCTTGCTAGCGGTCAAGCTGCTGTCGGCGCCCGGGGGTCATCGGTCGGCGGCTGGGAAGGCCGTGGCCTGGTCATAGAGCTGTTTGGTTGGGGGGACCTGGGTCGGTGGTGGCCTTGTGGTGCGGGCCAGGCCGGTGCTGGGACGGGTGAGGGCGTCAGGTGGTGCAGGTCCAGTGTGCGAATGCGGGGTCGCTGTGCGGTGGGGTATGCCAGCTGGGTCGCAGGCTCAGCGGCAGTGCCGGTGCTTGCCAGGCGGCCGACGCCCCGTAGATGGCGCGGAAAGCCAGGGTGGACTGGTGATGGATGGTCAACTGTCCGGTGGTGATCAGCCGCTCGATGTCGTGGGTGACGATGCTGCGGTGCAGCAGCGAGGCGTGGTAGCCGGGCAGCGCGGTCCACGGTACGTGCGAGACCGGGCCGTGGTAGACCACGGTGGCCCCGGCGAACGGGATGAACGCGACGGTCCGTACGTGGCTCGGGACGGGGCAGAGCATGTTGGGTCGAAACAGAGCCGCGTTGTTCACCACTGAGCGGGTGAAGGGCATATCGGCGCCGGCGGTGAAGTGGGGGTTTTGCAGGTGCAATATCCGCAGCAGCGCGCGGGTCTCCCAGCCCGCAGCTAGGCCGTACCCGCCGTGCCCGGCGGGCGGGTAGTACACCCGCGCAGGGCGGGGCAGGGGGCTGACCATGATGTAGTAGTCGACCGGCGGGCTGGGATGAGTAGCGAAGTAGCCTCGCGCGACGAGTGTGCCCTCGCTTTCGGCGATCACCGTGACCGGTCCGCCGGTGCGGGCGGCCAGCCAGTCGACCTGCGCGGCGAGCTTGTCCGCACTCAGCGGCACCGCCTGGTGGGTCCACACCTTGTCGTAGGCCAACGGCCCGGCCAGACCCAGCCCGCGGTAGGAGTAATGCCAGCTCTGCAGGCGGTCGGTGTCGAACAGGCTGAATGGTTCGCCGTCGTAGCTGCTGTCGAACCCAGCGACATACAGCACTGGTCGCGCGCCGGGCGCGGCGGAGGGGTGCAGGTGGTGGCGATATGGCGGCGTGGCTTCGGCCGGCATGGCGTAGCCGAGGCCGACAAGAAACACCGCTAGCACCGCGACGATCGCGATCGGGGCCAGCGGCCGGGCGTGCGCGGGCTCACCGGCGTGCACCAAGGTGGCGACCAGCCCTAGCCAGACCACCGCGTTGAGCAGCCCGCCTGCGAACGCGGTCGCCACGGCAATCCAGGACGGGCTCACGCTGACCGCAAGCGCCTCCACGCTGATGGCCAGCCAGGCCACGGCGGCCCAGCCGGCGCTGCGCCACAGCACCAACCGCCGCCACCACCGCCCGGTGACCGCCAGCGGCAAGACCAGCACCGTGACTCCGGCCGCAACGATCGAAAAGATCATGAACCAGGAGAATGCGACGGCCTGAGCGGCAAACGCGATCGCCGCCCACGGCGAGAGCGTGACCACAGAGAGCACGGTGGCGGCTAGGTTGCGCCGCATCAGCCGCGGCCAGGGTGGCATCGCCTGCCCAACCGGCCAGGACAACCTGATGAGCGTGACGGTGACCGCGGTACGGAAGACCACCAGCGCAGCAAGCTGCCACACCACACTCAGCCAGGACCAACTGTAGGTGAACACCCACCTCAGATCGTGATACACCCCAAAGGTGGCTGGCGCGCTCGCCTGCGGGGCCAACGGCAACGCCGAACGGAACCCCACCAGCTGCAGCCCGATCGCCTCCGCGACGGCCAGCCCCCCGCACACCAGGAACAACAGCCACCGATGGCGCATCGTGTCCGCGACCCCGGCCAGCTGGCCCGCCGGACGCGCATCGGGGGCACTGATCGCCACGCCCACTCCTCACTGCCACCCCAGGCACGAACGCCCCCGCGTGCCCGCCAACATCCCCGGATAAACGTTTCCTGACGCCGCTGAGCTGGCCTGGCGTGCCGCGCCCTGATGCGCCTGACCACTGCGCATCCGGCAACTGGCCTCTGGTGACCTCGATATTCCCGAAGGTCGCCCTCCCGCAGGACTGGACACCGGAAGGTCAGCCCGTCCCAGAACTGAAAGACGGAAGGGGTGCCGCGCATGGTTGATCACTGACGGTGAGAACAACCGCTGCTGTCCTGTGTCCTCGCCTGGTTGCACCGCAAGATCCCCGGCAACTTGGTGTCGACCCGGGTTGGGCACGGTGTCAGCGGCCAGGCCACCCGCCGCCGCCGCGCTCATCTCGCCACTCCATGGCCACCGACCAAGCTGATCACCGCGGTGTTGCCACGGACCGAGCCCGCCATGCGTCCTCTCATCACGTTTCCCCGCCCCGGCAAGACCGCAGGCACAGCCCTGCGGTCCGGCCCTCAATACCCAGACGCTTCGGCAGCCGAACTCCGGTTATTTGGTGTTCGCTTCAGACAAACCGGTGGTTCCTCCTCTTGATGATCACCTAGGCCTGACCCGCGCCGCGACAGCGCCGGCGGCACCACAGTTCCCATGCCGAATCGGCGCCACGGACAAGCCTTAAACGCGCCGCGTCGCTTCCCCGCCCTTCCGGTGCGGCGCCCAGACAAGACTATTACCGACGCTGCGGTCTGTTTAACAAAAGGCAACGTAGCCAGGTGCCATACCCGCCTACCAAACAGAGGGAATCATATTCTTGGCGTGATGTGAATCACACAATTGTTTGTTTGGTGTTCTTGCCGCATGTTTATTCGCCGCGTAGCTGGTGGCTTGCCCAACGGTGAGTCGGGGCGCTGCAACGTGATGGGGAGGCAGCTCATATGGCCCAGGCATGGTCTGGTGAAGGTGGGCGCACCGGGGAGCCGACGATCGGTGTGCCCGCCCCGCAGCCAACATCCCCGGCC
>DASQVU010000568.1:0-4697 GCA_035640615.1 Pseudonocardiaceae bacterium | reverse complement strand
CCCTCGGCTGGCCAATTCGCAATTATTATCCCACCTGTCTTGGTCTGGAGGCAACCCTGCCATAGCGGGTCGTGGTGTCGAGCTATTATCGTAGACGCCATCTCTACCACACCGCTCGCCCGTCTGCCGTCCACTCGGTAAACAACGAGTTTCCAGTGCTGCTCGCCGTCGTTGCCTTCGCTTTGGTGGCGCCAGACGGCTTCGCGGTGAGCAGTTCGCGCAGCCGGTTCAGTGCCCGGTGCTGGGCCACTCGCACGGCGCCCGGGGTGGAGCCCACGGCCTCGGCGGTCTCCTCCACCGATAGGCCCACCACGACTCGCAGGTGCAGGATCTCCCGCTGCTTGTCCGATACCGACTCCAGCAGCCTGGCCATCCGCCCGGCGAACTCGCCGTTCATGACGTGCGCCTCCGGTCCCTCAGTGAGGTCGGTCATGTCGGGGACGTCGGGCACTGGCTCGGCGCGGTTGCGGGCCGCCGACCGGTGAGCGTCGGCCACCTTGTGCGCGGCGATGCCGTACACGAAGGCGAGGAACGGCCGGCCCTGGTCGCGGTAGGTGGGCAGCGCCGTGAGCACCGCGATGCAGACTTCCTGGGCCACGTCGTCGGCTGAGGTGAACGTTCTCTCCTGACCGCCGACCCGGGTGCGGCAGTAGCGCAACACAAGGGGACGGATCCACCGCAGCACACCGTCGATGGCGGCGGGCTCGCCATTGACCGCGGCGAAAACCAGGGCTTCGCGGTCGTTGCCCGGCGCGTTCGTGGGTGCCGTCGACGCTTGTGGATCGCGGACTAAAAGCGTAGTCACCGGGTGCCCCTTTTGCTGATTGACCAGCCACCGTGTCAAGTTCTGTGCACGCCCATCCGTGCGTGCTGGAACTATGTCGGACGGCTAGGGGTCCGGTCGTCCGTTTGACGGAGCATCTTTCGCCTACCGCAGGACCGGCAGGGCGCCTACATCAGCTGTGGTATCCCGGCCGGGTCGGCTACCTCCCAGGGTTGATCACGGGTATACAGCAGTATGAACAACCCCAGTCCCGAGCCGGCTGGTCTGGACCTGCGCCCGCTGCCCGGTGGCGAGCAGCGCCCGCTGCCACACGCGATCCGCGCCGCCAACCCCGTTCCGACCGACACGGTGATCGAGGTGACGCTGGTGTTGCGCCACCGAGCGCAGCCGCCCGATCCGGCCGGCGCCGCGCCGATCTCCCGTGTCCAGTTCGCCGCCGACTTCGGTGCCGATCCCGCTGACATCGAGCTGGTCACCGCGACCGTCACCGCGTTGGGCGCGCGGATACTGGCGGTGCGCGCCGCCGCGCGGCAAGTGCGTATCGAGGCCACCGCGGCGGAGCTGAGCCGCATGTTCGGCACCACCCTGGAGCTGGTCACCACCCAGGACCCGACTGGTGCGGAGGTCACCCACCGGGTGCGTACCAGCGCGCTGAGCGTGCCGGCCGTGCTTGATGGCGTGGTCACCGCGGTGCTGGGGCTCGACGATCGCCCGCAGGCCCGTCCCCAGTTCCGCCGCCCCGTCCCTGCCGCGGTGTCGACCAGTTACAACCCGCTCCAGCTCGGTCGCATCTACCGCTTTCCCGAGGGCACCAATGGTGCTGGACAAGCTATCGCGATCATTGAACTGGGCGGCGGCTTCGAGCAGGCTGATCTCGACGCCTACTTCGCTGGTCTGGGTATCACCAGGCCGGTGGTGAGGGCGGTGGGCGTTGACGGCGGGGCCAACGCCCCGGAGCACGATCCGAATGGCGCGGACGGCGAAGTACTGCTGGATATCGAGGTCGCTGGTGCGCTCGCGCCGGCCGCCACCCTGGTCGTCTACTTCGCCCCGAACACCGATGCCGGTTTCGTCGATGCGGTCGCGGCTGCCGCGCACGCTACCCCGACGCCCACGGCGATCAGCATCAGCTGGGGCCTGCATGAGGACGGCTGGAGCCCGCAGGCGCGTGCCGCGCTGGATGGCGCGCTCGCCGACGCGGCAGTGCTCGGCGTGACGGTGACCGCGGCCGCCGGCGATGACGGCAGCAGCGATGGCGCTACCGACGGGCAGCCCCACGTCGATTTTCCCGCGTCCAGCCCGCACGCTCTGGCCTGCGGGGGAACCCGGCTGCAAGCCAACCCGACCACCGGGGAGGTCCTGTCGGAAACCGTCTGGAACAACGGCGCCGGGCACGGGGCCACCGGCGGTGGGGTCAGCGAGGCGTTCGACCGGCCCAGCTGGCAAGCCGCGGCCGGGGTGCCGTTGCAGCACGGTAAGCCGGGCCGGGGCGTTCCGGACGTCGCGGCGGTGGCCGATCCGCAGACCGGTTACCGGGTCCGGATCGACGGCACCGACACCGTCATCGGCGGGACCAGCGCGGTGGCGCCACTGTGGGCGGCGCTGGTGACCCGGTTGGCCCAGGCGGCGAATCGGCGGCTCGGCCTGATCCAGCCACTGCTCTATGGCATTCCGCGAGGTTTCCGGGATATCACCACCGGCAGCAACGGTGCCTTCACGGCCGGCCCCGGCTGGGACGCGTGCACCGGACTCGGGGTGCCCGACGGCACTGGCCTACTCGCCGGGCTGCGCCAGCACCCGAAGCCCCCGGACTAAGTGCTGCCACCGCGGCGAGCAGCTGCTAGCAGCACCCGACATGGAGACATATCGGGGTGAAAACCCGATGCTGACCCCGATATGTCTCCATGTCGGGGGCAAGGTCGGGGAGGGGGAGCTGCTAGTGGCTGCGTGCTGCGACGGGTCGGCCGTCGTGGGCGAACGAGGCGTCGCGGTAGGGGTCGCGCGTGGAGTGCTGCTGGTGGGACACCGTTTCCAGCACCCCGCGCAGATCGGCCAGCAGCACCGCAGCCAGGTCGTGGGTCATCCCGTTGCGGATGACGAAGCGCAGCACCGCGAGGTCGGTGCGATCGGCGGGGAAGGTGTAGGCGGGCACCTGCCAGCCGTGCTCGCGCAAGCCGGCGGAGAGGTCGAACACGGTGTAGTTGGTGATGTCGTCATGCAGCGCGGCGGCGAACACCGGCAGCTGGCTGCCGTCGGTGAGCAGCCGCAGCGGACCCAGCGCGGCTAGCTCCGTGGCGAGTTGGGTGGCGACGTCGCGGCAGTGCTGCTGCACCCGCCGGTAACCGTCCCGGCCCAACCGCAGGAACTGGTAGTACTGCGCGACGACCTGCGCCCCGGGACGCGAGAAGTTCAACGCGAAGGTGGCCATCTCGTCGCCCAGATAGTTCACCCGGTAGATCAGCTCTTCGGGCAGGGCGGCGGTATCCCGCCACACCACCCAGCCCACCCCGGGATACACCAGCCCGTACTTGTGCCCGGAGGTATTGATCGAGGCCACTCGAGGTAGCCGGAAGTCCCACGCCAGCCCGCGGTCGAGGAACGGTGCGATCATCGCCCCGGAGGCGCCGTCGACGTGCACCGGCACGTCGGGTCCGCCGTCAGCAGCCAGCTGATCCAGCGCAGCGCAGATCTGCGCCACCGGCTCGTAGCTGCCGTCGAAGGTCGATCCCAGCACCGCCACCACCCCGATGGTGTTGGCATCAACATGGGGTAGCGCCGAGGCGGCGTCGAGGTGGAAGCGCTCACCGCGCATCGGCACCAGCCGGGGCTCGACTTCGAAGTAGTTGGCGAACTTGTCCCAGCAGACCTGGACGTTATTGCCCATCACGAGGTTCGGGGTGCCGGTGCCGCCACGGGCCCGCCACCGGCGCTTGAGCGCCAGCCCGGCGAGCATGCCTGCCTCGCTGGAACCGGTGGTGGAGCAGCCCGGCGCGGCATCGGGGTCAGGCGCGCCCCACAACCGGGCGAGCATCCGCACGCAGCGCCGTTCGAGCTCGGCTGTGCGCGGGTACTCATCCTTGTCGATCATGTTCTTGTCGGCGCACTCGGCCATCAGCTCGCTGGCCTGCGGATCCATCCAGGTGGTGACGAAAGTGGCGAGGTTGAGCCGGGCGTTGCCGTCCAGCATCAGCTCGTCGTGCACCAGCTGGTAGGCCAGCTCAGCATCCATACCAAGCTCCGGGAGCTGATCGCGAGGCACCGCGAGCGGCTCCCGGGTGAACAGTGGATTGACGGTCAGCTCGGGGGTGCCGACCGGCTGTGGGTTCTCCGGGTGGGCGAGGGGCACCAGGCGATCATGCCCCACGCCGCAGCGTCAGTAATAGTGGCGCCGCCCGAACATCGGCCGTCCGATGGCTCCGAGCAGCTCCAGGATCACTCCGACCACTATCAGAATGATGCCAAGGGTCCACAGGATACCGATCCCCAGCAGGAAGCCAACCACTAGCAAGATAATACCTAAAACGATCATGATGTGTCTCCTCCGGGAGTGTTTGTCGGAACGCTACGACACGTTCTACGAGTCTGCTCGCTATACTAGTCCATAGTGGACTTTTGTGAAGCAGGAAACCGTCGAAGCCACGTGATGTGTGAACCGGGATGAAAACGGGTACCTGGCTCGCTGTCCGGACTGACGCGGCTAAGAGGAGGTGCACCGATAATTTGGGTGGCCTGGCCATCTGACGGGCCTGTCTCGACGATTATCACGCAGCGATTCACCGCTGGACCCCGCGGCGCTGGGGACGACTCGAAGCACCGCCTCACCTGCGGGAGAACCAGCGGGATCGGCACGCCGTCGCGAACTAGAGCCGCGCACCCAGGAACCGTTACCGGCGACGGCGAGAGGCACTCAAAC
>DASQVU010000567.1:0-5348 GCA_035640615.1 Pseudonocardiaceae bacterium | reverse complement strand
GCACCGCCGTCACCGTCGGCAACGACCCCGAGTTCCAGCCAGGCGCGGCCGGGTAGCCGCATTTCGGCTCGCAGCCGCAGCAGCTGCGGCCGGTCGAGGTACTCCACGCGCCACCAATCCAGTGCTGCGCCGACATGCAGCCGCTGCGGGTCGCGGCGACCGCGGCGCAAGCCCACGCCCCCCACGAGCCGGTCGATCCAGCCGCGAACCGACCACGCCAGAGGGAAGGAGTACCAACCGTGCTCCCCGCCGATGGCTTCGATGACATTCCACAGGGTGAGCGGATCGGCGGCACAGCGGTGCTCTCGGATGTCCTGGTACAGCGAACCGCCGGACCATTCGGGGTCGGTGGGAAGTGGATCCGACGGCGCACCCGGCCAGGATGCGTCCGACCAGCGGGTCGGGACCTCGGCATGGCGGGTATGCGTCAGGGCGAGCTCAACGGCGTGCTCGTATCGGGTCAGCCCACCCTCGGGATCGGGAATGTAGCCGGCGATGTCGTGATCATGACAGACCACTTCGTGCACCAGCGACTCGATCAGGGGAACAGCGATGCTGCGGGGCACCGGAGTCACCAGGTTGACCCACTGCGCCGACAGCCACGGCGTCAGCACCGGAACCGGCACCACCACGCGGCGGGGTAGGCCGGCCACCACCGCGTAGCGGCGCATCATCTCCAGGTAGGTCAGCACATCGGGGCCGCCGATATCGAAAGCCCGGTTGACCGTCACGGGAAGCGCGGCCGCGGAAGTCAGGTAGTGCAGCACGTCGCGCACCGCGATGGGTTGGATGCGGTTGTGCACCCAGCGCGGGGTCACCATGGCCGGAAGCCGTTCGGTGAGGTACCTCAGCATCTCGAAGCTGGCTGACCCGGAACCCAGAATGACCGCGGCCTGCAGCACGATGGTCGGCACACCCGAATCGAGCAGGATCTGCCCGACTTCGGCGCGGGAGGCCAGGTGGTCGGACAGGTGCTCTCCGTCGGGGGTGATCCCGCCCAGGTACACCAGGCCGGCCACGCCGGCATCGCGGGCAGCGCTGGCGAGCACCTGGGCCGCCCGCCGGTCGACATCGACGAAGTTGCGCTGGTTCAGCGAATGCACCAGGTAGTAGACGATCTCCTGGCCGACCATCGCATCCCGTACCTGGCCGGCGTCGGTGACGTCGCCCTGGACGATCTCGACCTGATCCCGCCAGGGCACGTCGGCGAGCTTGCCGGGGGTACGCGCCACCACCCGAACCTGATGGCCAGCGCCCAGTAATGCGGGTACGAGCCGGCCACCGATATAACCGGTGGCGCCCAACACGACGCAACGCATATCAGCACCGGACCCCCGGCAGGCCGGTGATCACGGCCGCCGCCAGGCCCTTCCGGTCCGGGCGATCATCCGGTCAGCGGACGGCGGCCCCCAGGTTCCCGCTGGATATGGCTCCGGCTGATCGTCTTTCTTGGCCCAGTGCTCCAGCACCGGGTCCAGGATCTGCCAGGACAGCTCCACTTCGGCGCTGACCGGAAACAACGACGGCTCGCCAAGCAGCACGTCCAGCAGCAGTCGCTCGTAAGCTTCCGGCGAGGACTCGGTGAACGCCGTGCCGTAACGGAAGTCCATCGTGACGTCACGAACCTCCATCGCCGTTCCGGGCACCTTGGAGCCGAACCGGATGATGACGCCCTCGTCCGGTTGGATGCGGATCACCAGGGCGTTTTGCCCTAGCTCCTCGGTCATGGTCTTCTCGAACGGCAGGTGCGGAGCGCGTTTGAAGACAATCGCGATCTCGGTGACCCGCCGGCCTAACCGCTTGCCGGTACGCAGGAAAAACGGCACCCCAGCCCACCGCCGGGTGTCGACCTGCAAGGTGATCGCGGCGAAGGTCTCGGTCTTGGACCCAGAAAATCCGGGCTCCTCAAGTACTCCGACGACCTTGGTCGCGCCCTGCCAACCAGCCGCATACTGGCCGCGAGCGGTGGTGTCGTCCAAGGGCTCCATGAGCTTGGTGGCGGACAGAATTTTGATCTTCTCGGTGCGCAGTGCGGCAGGCGAGAAGGACAGCGGTTCCTCCATCGCGGTCAGCGCGAGTAGTTGCAGCAGGTGGTTCTGGATCACGTCCCGGGCAGCGCCGATTCCGTCGTAATAGCCAGCGCGGCCGGCCAATCCGATGTCCTCGGCCATCGTGATCTGCACATGGTCTACATAGTTGCTGTTCCAGATCGGCTCAAACAGCTGGTTGGCGAAACGCAGCGCAAGAATGTTTTGTACCGTCTCCTTACCGAGGTAGTGGTCGATCCTAAATACCGACTCCTCGGGGAAGACATCGTTGACGATTTCGTTGAGTTCTTGGGCGCTGTGCAGATCGTGCCCGAACGGTTTTTCAATGACCACCCGGCGCCACTGGTCACCGTTTTGCGCGGCCAATCCGGTACGGGCGAGCTGTTTGAGGACCACCGGGAACATCGAGGGCGGAATGGACAGATAGAAGGCGTGGTTACCGCTGGTGCCGCGCTCCTTATCGAGCTCGGCAACCAATTCCGCGAGATTGTCGAAGGCGGCATCGTCGTCGAAGGTGCCGGGCATGAACCGGATGCCCTCGGACAGCCGGGCCCAGACCTCCTCCCGGAACGGGGTCCGGGCGTGGTCACGTACCGCGTCGTGGACCAGCTCAGCGAAGTTCTCGTCGGCCCAGTCCCGGCGGGCGAAACCGACCAGGGCGAAACCGGGTGGCAGCAGGCCCCGGTTGGCCAGGTCGTAGATCGCCGGCATCAGCTTCTTGCGGGACAGGTCGCCAGTGACTCCGAAGATCACCACACCGCACGGTCCGGCGATCCGAGGCAGCCGCTTGTCCCGGCTGTCCACCAGGGGGTTGACCCTGCGCGTCAGTTTCACCGCAGCTCCTGCAGCGCGTGTACCAGGGCGACCAGCCCGGCTGGCCGGTCACGCAGGTGCAGCCGCAGCACGGGGCGGCCGTGCGCGGCGAGCACCTGAGCGTCACCCAAGGCTTGCGCGCGTTGTAGTTGGCCGAGGGAGAAGTCGGTACCCGGTACCGGGATATCGGTATCCACCGCACCGGTCAATTGCAAGAACGTCCCGTTCTGGTGGCCACCTTTGTGGTACTGGCCGGTGGAGTGTAGGAACCGAGGGCCCCAACCGAACGTGGTCTGGAGCTGGGTGCGCCGGGCGAGCTCGTCGCGTAGCACGGCGGCGGAAGCATCGGCGATGCGGTCCAGGTACGCCTGCACGGCGAGATAGCCGCGCGGTGGGGTGGCCGCGACCAGTGCTTGCAGCGCGTCACCGAGGGTGGCAATGCCCGCCGGTAACCAATTCCCGACCGGATGCACCTCCACCGCACCGTCGACGAACCGGGGCGCGGCTTCCTCGGCACTGGCGAGCTGCTTGCGGGCGGCGACCTTGGCGGCCTCCACGTCGGGCTGGTCGAACGGGTTGATGCCCAGCAGCCGGCCGGCCACCGCGATGGCGTGTTCCCACAGCAGCAGCTGCCCGCCCAGGGTGCCGCTGACCGCCACTGCGGCCGTGGGCACGGCCGGGCCGAGCACGACTGTGGTGGCATCGGGGCCCGCATCGGCGAAGCCCGGCGCGGCCGGATTGCCCGCCACCACCGGCAGCAACCCGGTGCCGTCCTTCCCGGTGGACTCGGCGATGAGCTGCTCTGCCCAGTCGGCAAAACCGACGATGCCCGAGCCACTATCGGCGAGCACGACTTTCTCCGCGTCGCTGGCATGGCTGGCGGCCAGCACGGCGGCTAGGCGCAATGCTGGGTTCGCAGGATCGTCTAGAGCCAACAGGGGGGCCTGCTTCGCTGCCTCGTCGAGCAGCCGGGTGATGTCTGCCCCGGCCAAGCCGGCTGGCACCAGACCGAACGCGGTCAGCGCCGAATACCGCCCGCCCACGTTCGGATCTGCAGTGATCACCGCTCGGTACCCGGCTGCCTCCGCGATCTGCTGCAACGGCGAGCCCGGGTCGGTGACCGCCACCAGATGTGCCGCCGGGTCCAGCCCGGCCGCGGCGAACGCGGCGGTGAAGATCCGCCGATGGCTGTCGGTCTCCACGGTGGAGCCAGATTTGGACGACACCACCAGGACGGTGCGGGCCAGGTCACCGGCCAGCGCACCGGCCACCTGCCCGGGATCAGTCGTGTCCAGCACAGTCAGCTCGACCCGGTCCGTGGCGCAGATCACCTCCGGAGCCAGTGACGAGCCACCCATCCCCGCCAACACCACCCGATCAATGCCCGCAGAGTTCAGCTGCTCCCGTAACGCGTCGACGGTGGCCAGCAGCGGGCGGGAACTGCTGGGCAGCCCTACCCAGGCCAGCCGGCGGGCCGCCTCAGGTTGCGCCTGCGGACCCCACAGCGTGGGATCCTGGTTGCCCAGGGCGGAGGCCACCCGCTCGGCAACGAGCTTGTCGACCCATGATTGCGCCGTGCCCGCCAGACCGGTGGCGAGGATGTCGACGGTGAGTTCTGGCATCGCTCGCTCAGCCTGCCGTCGACCGGGCCGCCTTGGCCAGCTGCCCGGTGACCGTCTCGGCGAGCTCAGACCAGGACGCCTCGAACTTCTCCGCGCCCTCCCGCTCGAGGACGGCGAACACGTCGTCGACGTCGACGCCGACCGCGGCCAGCTCATCGAAGACGCGCTGGGAGGCCTCGGCAGTGCCGGATACCTGGTCGCCGGGCACCTCGCCATGGTCGGCCAGTGCCAGCAGGGTTTTCTCCGGCATCGTGTTGACGACCCCGGGGGCGATCAGCTCGGTGACGTATTTGGTGTCCGGGTATTCCGGGTTCTTCACGCCGGTCGACGCCCACAGCGGGCGCTGCGGCCGGGCCCCGGCCTCGTGCAGGCGCGCCCACCGCGGCGTCGCGAACTCCTGCTGGTAGGCCGCGTACGCCAGCCGGGCGTTGGCCACTGCGGCCTGCCCGCGCAGCGCCAGCGCCGGCTCGGTGCCAATCGCCTCCAGCCGCTTGTCCACCTCGGTGTCCACCCGGGACACGAAGAACGACGCGACTGAGGCGATGGAGCTCAGATCGTGGCCGTTGGCGCCGGCCTGCTCCAGGCCGGCGAAGAAGGCGGCCATCACCTCGCGGTAACGCTCTACCGAGAAGACCAGCGTGACGTTGACGCTGATACCGTCGGCCAGCGCACCGGTGATGGCCGGCAAGCCTTCTTTCGTCGCCGGAATCTTGATCATCAGGTTGGGCCGATCCACCGTCTTCCACAGCTCAGCGGCCTGAGCGAGGGTGGCATCGCAGTCATGCGCCAGCCGGGGATCGACCTCCAGCGACACTCTGCCGTCCACTCCGCCGGTGCTCTCCCAGGTACCGCTGAACACGTCGCA
>DASQVU010000566.1:0-6419 GCA_035640615.1 Pseudonocardiaceae bacterium | reverse complement strand
AGCGCGTCACCGCGACCCACGATCGGGAAGCTACCGTGAAACCGTGGTACGCAGCGAACCTTGGCAGCCGGATGAGGAGCGCCGCCGGCTGGACGACGAGCTGATCGGGTTGGACCGCGACGATCCCGAGGTGCAGGCCTTCTCCGAGCACCTGGCCCGCGCGCACCTGCTGCGCCCCAGCTTCACCGTTGAGGGCTACCTGTCCGGAATCAGTGACTTCGCCGACTCGGCCAACCGCACTCAGGGGTTGCGGCGGTTAGCAGCCGTTCTGGTGGTGCTGCTAATCCTGCTGGGCGTTGCGATGACGTTGTGGGCCGCAGCGACGTTCATCCTCGACACCCTGCTGGGCTGATACCGGGGCAACCAGTCGCGTAGCGTGTTGGGCATGGAACCGGTGAAAGGCGCGGTACCCAAGGTCGTGAAGTCCGACGCCGAGTGGCGCGAGCAGCTCACGCCGCAGGAATATGCGGTGTTACGCCGGGCGGGCACCGAGCCGCCGGGAACCGGCGAGTACGAGCACACCAAGACCAAGGGCGTCTACGAGTGCCGGGCGTGCGGAGCGGAGCTGTTCCGCAGCGAGCACAAGTTCGAGTCGCACTGCGGGTGGCCGTCATTCTTCACCCCCCTGGCCGGTGACGCGGTACTGCTGCGGGAGGACCGCAGCATGTTCATGAAGCGGGTCGAGGTGCTCTGCGCGACCTGCCACAGCCACCTCGGGCACGTCTTCGACGGCGAGGGCTACGACACGCCCACCGACCAGCGCTACTGCATCAACTCGATCTCGCTGCGGCTGGTGCCTGACGGCGAGAGCAAGCCGAGCTAGGGCACCGAAGCGACCAGCTCCGCGACGGGTACCCGGGGGCCGGTGAAGAACGGTATCTCCGCACGAACGTGCCGGCGGGCCCGGCTAGCCCGCAGCGCGCGCATCAGATCGAGGATGCGATGCAGCTCGTCGGCTTCGAACGCGAGGACCCACTCGTAGTCGCTCAACGCGAACGAGGCCACCGTATTGGCGCGCACGTCGGGATACTCGCGGGCCTGCCTGCCGTGCTCGGCGAGCAGCTCCCGGCGCTCCGACTCGGGCAGCAGGTACCACTCGTAGGACCGCACGAACGGATAGACGCAGACGTAGCGCTTGGGCTCCTCGCCGGCCAGAAAAGCAGGTATGTGGCTCTTGTTGAACTCCGCAGGGCGGTGCAGCGCCACCGTGGACCACACCGGCGTGCTGGCTCGGCCCAGCGCGCTGGTGCGGCGCAGGTCGGCGTACGCAGCTTGCAGCGCCTCGATCTCCCCGGCGTGCCACCAGACCATCCAGTCCGCGTCGGCGCGTAGCCCGGCCACGTCGTAGACGCCGCGCACCGTGACGCCCTTACCTTCCAGCATCTCGAAGTAGTGCTGCGCCTCCCGAGCGGGCTCGGCGCGGTCGGCCGGTAGCCGTCCGGGCTCCACCCGGAACACCGACCACATGGTGTAGCGGAGTGTGGAGTTCAGCGCGGCGTAGTCCAGGCGTGCCATGCGCTCATCCTCCCACCGTGGGCGCTTGGGCGCCGAGGTGCGCAGCGATGCGCAGGGCGGCGGCATCCGCGCTGGCGATGCACGCCGGCACACCAACCCCGTGCAGCAGCGCCCCCGCCACCGCGAGCCTGGGCACCCCGGCGACCGCTTTCTCCAGAGCCGCGACGGTCTCGAGGTGTCCCGGTGCATACTGCGGCAGGCCGCCGCCCCAGCGCGCCACCACGGTGTCCACCGGCGGCGCCGTGGTCCCGGTCAGCGCGGCGAGATCGGCTTGCACCAGCTCGATTAACTCCGCGTCGTCGCGCTGCAGCATCCGGGCCTCACCGTGCCGGCCCAGCGAAGCGCGCACGACCACCACCTCAGGTGAGGAGGCGTGCGCCCACTTACGCCCGGAGAACGTGAACGCCTTGGTCGAGAAGGGTTCGTGCGCGGCCACTAGCACACCTGAGGACTGCGGCAGGGCCTCGGCGGCCCTTGCCGGCAGCGCCAGCCCGACCACCGCGCACGAAGCCACCTCCACGCGGCCAGCGGCCACCGAGGCGGCGGGTAACGGATCGGCCAGCAGCCGGCGCAACGCGGGCGCCGGCAGCGCCAGCACCACAGCGCTGGCATCAAGATGCTCGGGCCGGTTGGCGTTACCGAGTTCCAGGCGCCAACCTTGCGCGGTGCGAGCCAGCGCGCGCACCGGCAGTCCCAGCCGTGGACGCACCCCCGCGGCGGCCACCAGCGCGTCCACCAGACCACCGAGCCCGCCGCGCAGGGTGCCGAACATCGGCGATGATTTGCCGCCGGGTGGCCGCTGGCCGGAGGCCAGCACCACGCGGGCCGCAGCGAGCAGCGACCCGGCGCCCCGATCCAGCGCGCCGGCTACCGCGGGGACGGTGGCCCGCAGGCCCAACCCATCCGCGCGCCCCGCGTACACCCCACCCAGCAATGGATCGACCAGCCGGTCGACCAGCTCGTCGCCGGCCCGCTTGCGCAGCAGCAGCCCGACGGAGGCGTCCTGACCAGGTTCCCAGCACAGCGGCACAGTGGGTTCGGCGGCCACCCGTGCGACCCCGCGCTCGGACAGCAGTCCGGCGACGTCGGCGGCGGCGCCGGGTAGGCCCAGCATGGTGCGCGTCGGCAGGGCCACGGTGCGGCCCCCGGCGCGTACGGTGGGCGCCGCCGAGGTCGGATGTGTCAGCTGCGCCCGCAGGTCCAACTCATCGACCAGCCGCACCGCCTCCGGCCGGCGCACCAGGAAAGCCTCCGCTCCCACGTCCAGCGCCAGACCGCCCAGCTCAACGGTGCGCAGCGCACCGCCGAGCCGCCGGGAGCCCTCGATGAGCGCGATCTCGGCAGCCGGACCGAGCAGCGTGCGCAGCCGGTACGCCGCGGCCAACCCGGAGATACCCGCACCGACTACAGCTACCCGAGCAGTGCTCACAGCGAGTGCGCCAGCTCCACGATCCGCGTCAGGATGTCCGGGTCGGTCTCCGGCAAGACGCCATGGCCAAGGTTGAAAATGTGGGCGTCGGCCGCGCGTCCGTCGGCGATCACCCGGCGCACCTCGCGCTCGACGGCCGGCCACCCGGCCAGGAGCACGGCCGGGTCGAGGTTGCCCTGCAGCACTACCGGCCCGTGCGGCCGCGCTGCCCGCACTCGCTGCGCAGCCACGTCCAGGGGAACTCGCCAATCCACCCCGACAACGTCCGCACCGGCCCCGGCCATCGCACCGAGTAGCTCCCCGGTGCCGACCCCGAAGTGGATCCGCGGTAGCCCAGTCTCGGCTAGACCCACCAGCACCCGCTCCGAGTAAGGCGCCACGAACTGGCGGTAATCCCGTTCGGAGAGCGCACCCGCCCAGGAGTCGAACAACTGAACCGCGTCCACCCCGGCGGCCACCTGAACCCGCAGGAACGTGAGGGTGAGCTCGGTGAGCCGGCCCAGCAGCGCGTGCCAGACCTCGGGCTCGGCATGCATGAGCGACTTGGTGCGTTCGTGGTTCCGGCTCGGACCGCCCTCGACGAGGTAGGAGGCGAGGGTGAACGGGGCCCCGGCGAAACCGATCAGCGGCGTAGGGCCCAGTTCGGCGACCAGCATCCGCACCGCGGTGGCTACTGGCGCCACCGCAGCGGGGTCCAGCACGGGCAGCGTCCTGACGTCGGCGGCGCTGCGCACCGGGCTGTGCACCACCGGGCCGGTACCCGGCACGATATCGAGCCCGATGCCGGCGGCATGCAGCGGCACCATGATGTCGCTGAACAAGATCGCGGCGTCGACCCCGTGCCGGCGCACGGGTTGCAACGTGATCTCGCAGACCAGCTCAGGAGTCATACAGGCAACCAGCATGGGTTGATCGGCTCGCAGTGCGCGATATTCGGGCAGCGAACGCCCGGCCTGCCGCATGAACCACACCGGCAGCTGCGCCGGGCGCTCACCTCGTGCGGCAGCCAGCAGTGGCGCAGCGAGCAGCGGCCGCTGAGCAGCCGGTGCGGTGGTCTTGGTCATCTCAACCACCATGGTCGCATGCACCAGTCCATTGTGCTGGGCCCCCTGCTTCCAAGGCTCCCGAAACCCCGTGCCGTGACACGGCGTTTCGTCGAGACTGCCGACGACACTCCTCTTACAGTTAGCCGTTGTGGTCGATCTGGCGGACGCCCCGGAAATCTTCCGTGACGCAGTGGCCTCGCTCAGTGCCGTGCGGCCCCGGCCGGAACTGAGCTTCGAGTCGATTCCGGCCCCCCAGCGCCTAGCGCCATGGTCCTACGCCTGGGGTCTTGAGCTTCCCGGAGCCGGCCACGCGTCGGCTATCGGCCGCCTCGTGCTGCTGTATGACCCCCAGGGCCAAAACGGGTGGGACGGCACCATGCGGTTGGTCGGCTTCGTACGGGCCGAGCTTGACCCCGAGTTGGCCGGTGATCCGCTGCTGGCCGCGGTGAGCTGGTCGTGGCTGGCTGACGCACTGATCAGCGCGGGTGCCGAGCACACCGCCCTGGGAGGAACCGTCACCCAAACCAGCTCAACCCGGTTCGGCGCTATTGCCGGGCCTGGACCCGCCCCAGAACGGACCAACGACATCGAGCTGCGAGCGTCATGGACGCCGCGAGGGGCCTGCCTGACGCCACATGCCACCGCCTTCTGCGAGCTGATAGCGGTAGCGGCCGGGCTGCCACCGGTGGGTGTTGTGGCCCTCGGCAAGCGGATCAGTTGATCGAATCGGAGTTGACCACCCAACTGACCCGAAACTGGCCCCAACTAACCCGCGACTAACCCCAACTAACGCTGCCCGGATGGGGTTAAAGGGGTAAATCGCCCAGCATTGCACTACCGTTAGCTTCGTCATAACACTCTCCCCTGATCGGGCGACCGCCGATGGCGGCTTTACGGGCAGATCGGCAAGAAGGTTTACGCAGGGCCCCCCGCTACGCCGCTCGGGGGGCTAGTCTGCCCCGTACGACACCATCCTCGCTCGAGCGGCGGCGCGGTTGCTCGGACGAGGTCCCGGTGCGGTCGGGGGCACGACCGACTCCAGGGAGGTAGCTACGTGGCTGCTGTCGGATACGGCGCGACCGTCAGGTCAGCCCCATCCGGCGCTGTGCCGGCGTCATTGGTCCCGCATCCGCGGGAGGAACTGTTTACGGTACTGGTGGTCGACGATCATCCGTTACTGCGTGAAGCCATTGCCTCACGTTTGGTGACGATGGGTGCCGTCACCGTACATGAGGCCGCCTCGGTGGCGGAAGCCAGGACACGCGCTTCGGCGTCCGGCCCATGCGATCTGGCGATACTCGATCTGACCCTGCCGGACGGCAGCGGGCTCGATCTCATCGGCGAACTCCGTGGCCAGGGGTGGACCCGCATTGTGGTGCTCGCCTCATCCGACGATCCGCATGCTGTGCGCACGGCTTTCCAGACCGGCGCCCAGGCTTACCTGCTCAAGTCGGCATCCGCCTCGGTGGTGACCGATGGCGTGCGCCGGGTGCTTGAGGGCGGGGTCTACGCGGACCCGACCGTGGCGCCGATCCTGGCGTCGGGCACCCGGGTGGCGGGAACCGATAACACGCCCCGCGAGCTGTCCGGCAGGGAAGTGGAAGTGCTGCAGCTGGTCGCCGATGGGCAGTCCAACAAGGAGATCGGGGAGGCCCTGAACCTGTCCGCGCTAACGGTCAAGAGCCACCTGTCCCGGATCGGACGCAAACTCGGCACAGGTGACCGGGCGCAGATGGTCGCTCTGGCGATGCGCGCGGGGGTCATCCGCTGACCGAGACCACTCCGGTTCCCTTGCTCACGCCGGCCGCCGGGGTACCACCGGTCGTCGCCTCGGCAAGGGCCCTGAACGACGCAGTAGCCGCGCTGCGCGGGGGCACTGGCCCGCTAGCCGTGGACACCGAACGCGCCTCGGGGTATCGCTACTGGCAACGCGCGTACCTCGTACAGCTCCGTAGAGAAGGCGCCGGCACGGTGCTCATCGATCCGACCGAGCTGGATCACCTTTCCGGACTGGCCACGGTGCTCAATCCGCTGGAATGGGTGCTGCACGCGGCATCCCAAGACCTGCCGTGCCTGGCCGAACTGGGGTTGGCGCCCGCTGCGCTCTTCGATACCGAGCTGGCCGCGCGGCTGGCCGGTCTGGAACGCGTGGGCCTGGCGGCACTGGTCGAGGAACTGCTCGGCTACCAGCTGTTGAAGGGCCACGGCGCGGCCGACTGGTCCCGCCGGCCACTGCCCGCTGAGTGGCTGACCTACGCAGCGCTCGATGTCGAGCTGCTGCTGCCCCTGCGCGCGGCGATCGAGGCCGAACTGGACGCCCAGGGCAAGTTGGGCTGGGCCGCGGAGGAGTTCGAGGCGGTGCGCACTGCCGGGCCGCCTCCCCCGCGGGTCGATCCTTGGCGCCGGACCTCGGGAATGCATCGCATCCA
>DASQVU010000565.1:0-3582 GCA_035640615.1 Pseudonocardiaceae bacterium | reverse complement strand
TCTACCAAAGGCTTCGGGCTCAACCGGGATGGGAGCAACGGAGTGTCGCCGACGCCGCCCAACTCGTGCAGCGCTCAGCTGCCCCGTTCGCCTACGCCCAGTGGGAACCGCGGGCCCGTGCCGAAGCGGCCGCCCTCACCGGTGAGGCGCCAGCGGCACTGACCTGTCGCCGCCTGAGGTTCAATGCGCCGAGCGACAACCTGGTCACCACCGCGGCCACTGAGCTCGGTACCACCGTCCTGAGCGGAGCACACTTCGAGACCCGCGGCTGGTCGATCAGTAGCTGGCTGGTTGCGCACGCGTCCCGTCTCGGGATCGACCGGGTGACCTTCAACGGGCTCACATGGACCATGAGCTCAGGCACGTGGTCACAGACCGGACCGGCGGACCGGATCTTGTCCCTGCACCGCGCCGATAACACCGCCTGAGTCGCCCACGCCCGACATACCCCGACATATCTCCACGTTGAAGTAGGGTTGGGTCAGATCGACGCGGTGACTGCTGATCACGGTGACGATGTCCCCGATTACCTTCGATCTGGATAACCTGCTCGTCCTTGACGTACCCCTCTTGAGCACAGCCAACGGCGCAATACGGCACACCGAACGCATGACCCGATCGGCGGTTGCCGTACCGCGGCACCAGCGTCGCGGACCGCTGCGATTCCACCGGCTTGCCGCACCCCAACGGATCAGCGCCGCTCAATTGCCGGTAGACCGGCAAAGCCCCGTGGGTCAATAGCCTCTCCGAGGGGCTTCAGGTCAAGGACATCGAGACGACGCGCCGCGTTGTAAGAACATTACGCTGCAAACTAGAGGGCGACGTGGAGGATAAACAGCAGAGTTAACCGCTGTGGGGACGCGTCAAAGGATTGCCACCTGGCAGGCGCGCATCAGTTTCGAGTACTAGCGGTTTTCGGGCAGCCGGTCGGTCTTACCCTAACCAGATGTCACGGCGGCCCATTCGGAGTGCCGGAATAGAAGCAGCTTCGATTAGAGAGGCCGGTAACACGTGCGTACTGCTCGCGAAGGCAGGCCTGGGCCGGCTACATCTAGGGTTCGGTAATGGAACAGGACCGGTTGGGCCGGCGGGTCTGGGCGCTGTTCACGCCCTACCGTGTGAGCTTGGTGGCGATCGTAGTGGCGGTGCTGGTGTCGAGCGGGTTGGGTATCGTCAGCCCGTTTTTGACTCAGGCCGCGTTCGACCGGGCGCTGTTCCCCCTCGGTGGGGGGCCGGTGCGGCTGAGATTGCTGGCGTGGCTAGTCGCCGGGATGGTGGCGATCCCGGTGGTCTCCGCGTTGATCGGGGTGTATCAGACCTATCAGACCACGTTGCTGGGCAACCGGGTGATGGCCGATCTGCGTGGGCGGCTGTTCGAACATCTGCTGCGGCTGGATTTGTCGTTTTTCACCGTGACGCGCACCGGGGCGATCCAGTCCCGGCTGGCTAACGACGTCGGTGGGGTGCAGTCGGTGCTCAGCGAAACCGCCAGCTCCGTCCTGGGAAACGTGGTCACCGTGCTGGCCGCGCTGGTAGCGATGGTCCTGTTGTCCTGGCAGCTCACGCTGGTTGCGGTCCTGTTGCTTCCGCTGTTTGTGCTGCTGCAGGTGCGGGTGGGACGGGTTCGGCGCAAGCTGGCTGGTCGGACCCAGGAGTCGCTGTCGGAGATGACCGCTCTCACCCAAGAGTCGCTGTCGATCTCCGGTGTGCTGCTGGCCAAGGTATTCAACCGGCAGGCCTACGAACTTGCGCGCTACCGGGCCGAAAATGCCCGCCAGGTCGAGCTGCAGGTCCGCCAGGCGATGACCGGTCAGTCTTTTTTCGCCGTGGTCCAAAGCTTCATGGGAATCACCCCGGCCCTTGTTTACCTTGTCGCTGGGTTGCTCATCGCTGCCGGCAGTGGCGCGACGGTGACCGCCGGCACGATCGTTGCCTTTACCACCTTGCAGACCCGGCTGCTGTTCCCGACGGTCAACCTGCTGCGGGTCTCGCTTGACGTGCAGACCTCGCTGGCGCTGTTCGCCCGCATCTTCGGCTACCTCGACCTGACTCCGCGCATCGTCGATAGCCCACAGGCCCGGGTACTGGACACCACCAACCTGGCTGGGCGGGTCGAACTGGACGGTGTCTGGTTCAGCTACCCCACCGCCACCGGCATTGGCACCGGGTCCACCGGCGGCGACAACCCGCCAGACGAGGCCGTTGCGGCGCAGACGGCCAGTGCGCCCCTCCCCGCGGTGGCCGATATCTCGTTCACCGTCGAGCCCGGCCAGCTTGCCGCCATCGTCGGCCCCAGCGGCTCGGGCAAAACCACGCTGTCCTACCTGATCCCCCGGCTCTACGACGTCGACCGCGGCCGGGTCTTGATCGACGGCAATGATGTTCGGGACCTGACCCAAGCCTCGCTGGCCGACGCGATCGGCATGGTCACCCAGGACACTTACCTGCTGCACGCCACCGTCGCGGACAACCTGCGCTACGCCCGCCCGGACGCCACCCAGGACGAGATCGAAGCGGCCGCGCGGGCGGCCAACATCCACGACCGCATCCTGTCCTTCGCCCAGGGCTACGAAACCGTGGTCGGTGAGCGCGGCTACCGGCTGTCCGGGGGAGAAAAACAACGCCTGGCCATCGCGAGGGTGCTGCTAAAGGATCCCCGCATCCTGATTCTCGACGAGGCCACCAGCGCACTGGATACGGCCAGCGAACGCCTGGTACAGCAGGCGCTGGTGCACGCCGCCCAGCAGCGCACCACGATCGCCATCGCGCACCGTCTGTCCACGATCCTCGGCGCCGACCTCATCCTGGTCCTGGAGGCCGGCCGGATTGTCGAGCGAGGGACGCACGCCGAACTTCTGGCTCGCAACGGGCTTTACGCTCGGCTCTACACCGAGCAGTTCGCTGGCGGCAAGGTCGAGGCCCGCTGCGCCGATGGTGTCCGATTCCGCGATGGACACGTGCTTGCCAACACTGCCGCGGCGGCTTGACGTGCCGATGTCCTGACGACTCTGAGGAGTCTTGGGACGATATCGATGCTCGAATCCGCAACCCGCTGTTCGGTTGCTCGGGGGTCAGGTGGATGACGCGGGTCGCGGACGCCACTCCGGCCGGTAGTCCGGGTACTCCCCGAACCGGAGGGCGATGCTGCGCATCGCCGACTCGACGGCCGATGGCTTGTCGCCTTCCTGGTAGGCGTCCACGACGGCAAAGATGTGCAGACGCTCGGCGTCCGTCACAGCCGGCTGGTACGCATGGTGCATGAGGAACGCGGCGAGATCATCCAGGGAATCCGTGCTTTGAGCGGTGCTATTGGCGGCGGCGTCGATCTCGACCGTATGGCACCGTATGGCCCTGACTTGCGGCCACGGTTCGTCGGCGCGAAGGGCTGTCGTCAGGTGTATCGAGGCCGTCGTGGTCATCGAGAGAGACGACGTGCACAGCTGCCTCTTCTGCTGAGGCGCCGGCGCCGTCGATGCCGACGTCATGGGCCAGTAGTCCGAGCTTGGATCGGGCGCGTCGATGTCCCCGAGGACGAGACGGCCAGCCCGCACGTCCCCGATCTGATCGTCAATCGGCTCGCCG
>DASQVU010000564.1:0-2496 GCA_035640615.1 Pseudonocardiaceae bacterium | reverse complement strand
GTGCCAGCCTTGGCGGCATTGGGCCATCCGTAGCCGGCGGGCTTTGTCGGCGCAGGGTCGACATTGATCTTCTCGGGTGGACCCGCAGGGCACGGGAACGATGTCGACGCGGCCGGTGGTGGTGTCGATGCGGCGCATCGCCAATGGTCGGATGCACACGCCGTGGTGTTCGGCCAGAGCTTGAGCGATATCCGCACTCAAGGGCAATGCGGCGCGTTGCGCCCGGGTCATCCGTGCGACATCGGGACTGGTGGGCTCGGTGGTGGTCATCAGGCCCTCGCCTGCCTTTCGGTGGCGGTGTGCCGCAGCGCGGCAAGCGGGATGGTGGCGGTGGCACCAGGCGCCAGATCTCTGCCTAGAGGGCTGTGGATGGCCGCTAGTGCGCCATAGACCACGACTGCGGCACCGCCGGGCAGCCGCCCGGTGACCGACAGATGCACTGAATCGCCCGAGGTGATCCGCCAGGCTTCGGCGCTGACCTCGGTGAGGGTGTCGGCCCACGCGAGAAGTCCTCGGACAATTTCCGATGGTGTGTGGCAGGACAGTTGTACGGTCACCTCCGGCCCGGTCATTCCTTGTGCTATGTGCACCGAGGCAGTGGCGGGTAGCTCGAACTCGGCGAGGTGGGTGCTGATTGCCGCGAGCAGGTCAACGGTGGTTGTCATGCAGCACCTCCCCGAGTGGAACCGGGGTCGGTGGGTTTGGTTGGGAAGGGCAGCACTGCCGTGTGGTGCTCGACGGGAGCGGTAACGAATGCTTCGAGTTGTTTGATCGTTTCGTCGGGGACCCAGCCGGCGCGGATGCGTAGGGGTTCGCGCAGGCCTTCGCCGAAGACGTAGCCGACGCCGGCTTCGGCTTCGCTGATTCGATTGGCCCATGCGCCTCGTTCGTAGGCCTGGTCGCCCAGCACCATGCCGACGTGGGATTTGGCCGAGACCCGCAGGCAGATCCGCCGGGGGAACAGTTCTCGGACAGGCACAGTCTCTTTGGTGGGTTCTTGCACGTAGCCGCGTACTGTAAATCCCAGCGCCCGGCCTTGCGTGGTTAAGAGCGCGACTTTTTCGGTGATCGCCTCGCGGGTTTTGCGGTCGGTGTATTTAGTCAGCGCGCCGATCTCGTCGAATTCAAGCAATTCCAGGGGGTACTCGGTATTGATCGGAACGGAGCGCACCCGTCCTGCGAACTTCGCCTTGCGATCGTCCATCGCAGCGACCAGTTCGTCGAGTAGCGCCACGGCGTCGGTGCCGGTGACCGCGTAGCGGTGAAAGATGCCGCGTCCGTAGGCCAGTTCCATGCCCTTGGGGTCAATTCCCGATACCCGCACCAGCCCGTCGCGGATGGCGGGGGCGATCGAAATCAGTGGGTCCCAGGTCAGCGAGTTCTTCCCGGCGCCGCTGGCGCCGGCGGTCAGCAGGTGGCTGGCTGGACCGGTCAGCGGGATATGCCAGTCTTGGCCGTATTCGGTGCGCCCTGCCCAGACCCGGCGCAAATCCACCGACTCACCGGAGACACTGGCGAGCTGGTCCAAATCGCGACAGGTCACCGGGTCGGCGAGCAGATTGCGGCGTTGGAAGTCGATCGACACCACGTTGGGAGCAAGTTCGCGGACTTGGCAGCGGGACACGCCCCGAGCCGAGGCCAATGCGCGGGCCGCGTCATCGAAATCTTCAGGCTTTTGGCCGGGCACCAGGCGCACACGGATCTCGTCCCAGGACGCCCCCGAGCGCACCCCAATCACCTTGGGCAGCTGGGCGCGAGCTGGGGGGCGTCTGCGGCTCAGCGTGCGGCCGAGCGGAGTGATCGCGACGATGACGGGGGCAGCGTCTTGCTTGATGCCCAGGCCGCAGGCATGTAGCCATTCGGGCAGCTTGGGGGCGTAGACGGTCCAGTGCAGCCACCAGGCCCGCAGATACCGGCCCGCCCAGCTATCGAACGACGCAAGGTTGACCAGCCGCCACCCGATCAGCAGTCCTGCCAGCACTGCTGCGGTGATGACCAGCGATGCCCAGCCCCACCAGTGCCACCACGCCAGGACTCCCACCACTGTCAGGCTGGTTCGCCAGTGCGTGACCGTCTGACGCAGTGCCCAGAGCAGTGCCTTGATCGCTAGCCATATCGTCAGGAACACCACCGCCGCGGCAGCAAGCGCTTCGGCGATCTTGACCAATGCCTTGCCGACCTTGGCGAGCACCCAGATGACGACGCCCAGCGCGGTGCCACTGGCAATCGTCACAGCAATCGTCTGCGCATCCATCACTGATCACCCCCGACCCTCACCAGGGCGATCGCGATGTTTATTTGTCCGGTGCCGGTTTTATTCCTACCGGGGAGGGGGCTTGCGCCTAGCCCGGTGGGTATGCGTATCCTCACTATTGTTCACTCCTGAGTTGGGTGGACAGCGCAGAAGCGGACAGGTTGGTCGCCAGAGATTCCGCTTCTGCGCCTATGCCGGTCTTGCGATTGATGAGGGCGTGCGGCATTACCGCGCCACCCCCG
>DASQVU010000563.1:0-2462 GCA_035640615.1 Pseudonocardiaceae bacterium | reverse complement strand
CGTGCGACCTGAGGGTTGTCGAGGCTCACACCGCCCCACCGGACCCGCAAGGTTCAATGAGGGAGTATCCCGTGAGGGAGCCTTGTCCACCCAAGTGCTGCTACCCGGACAAGCGAAGGAGCGATCCGACGTTTGAAGCTTCGGGGACAACGGCCACAATCTGGGAGCACCAACCCGGAGGCGGCCCAGCAGAGGATGGTAGGCTGAACGAAAGTGAACGTCCGTGGTCAAGGTCCGTCATCGAGAACCGGCCAAAGGTGCTGACAGGCCGGAGCCAAAATGGCACGCGGGTCGGATCGTCGAGTGGAACCCTCGACGACGGTGGCAACGTGACCCGCCGGACTATAGGACGCAGCCGCCCCATCCGCCTCTCCACATTGGACAACAGGGTAAGCCCCATTCGTCCCGTCGCCGCGAGGCGGCGGTATCCCAACCGCAAGGACGGGGATGGCGGAGGGGGTAGAGGAACGGCGGAGCAAGCGAAGGCCGCCCTGTAACGGGGCGGATAGGGCCTCAGTGACGAGGGGATACCCGGCCCGAAAGGGTGCAGACTTCCGCCATGGTCTCGACGGTTGGGAAGACGTGCAGAGCTTGGATCGCTGGAGACGTTAGACGGTGCGAACCGAACAGACCGGCGAGCGGGGGCAGACGGCATGGTCCGGCATCGACTGGGCCGCGACGGAGACCGCCGTGAGGCGACTGCAGGATCGGATCTACCGTGCCGCGGCGGCCGGGAACGGAAGGCAGTGAAGAACCTGCAGAAGCTCCTGGTCCGCTCACTGTCCGCGAAGCGGCTCGCGGTCCGCAGGGTGACCCAGCAGAACGCGGGCCGGAATACGCCCGGCGTTGACGGCGTGGTGTGCAGGACGCCCGAGAGCCGGACGAGGTTGACTGCTGATCTGAACCTCAAGGGTTACCGGTCCCAACCGGTCCGACGCGTCTACATTCCGAAGTCGGACGGAAGGGCCCGGCCTTTGGGCATTCCAACGATCCGGGACCGAACCTTGCAGATGCTCGTCAAGCTGGCGCTGGAGCCCGAGTGGGAAACGCGCTTCGAGACGAACAGCTATGGGTTTCGACCTGGACGGTGCACGATGGACGCCATCATCGCCCTCCACGCGACCCTGGCCCCAGCCGGAGCGAGCGGATGGTTGCTCGACGGCGACATTTCCGGCTGCTTCGACAATATCGGGCATGAACCCTTATTGGCACGGCTGCCGGTGTTCACCACCACGATCCGGCGCTGGCTGAAGGCCGGCACGGTGGAACTGGGCACATGGACGCCAACGCCGGCGGGAGCGCCACAGGGCGGTCCGCTATCTCCGCTGTTGGCGAACGTGGCACTCGACGGCATGGAGCGGCTCTTCGGAGCCGAGGACGCGCAGGGTCGTTACGTCCGACCAAGCGGACGCCGCGGTCTTGACCGCGGTGTCAGCCTGATCCGCTATGCCGATGATCTGGTGGTGACGGCACCCACCCGCGAGGTCCTGGCGACCTACGTCATCCCCAAGCTCACCGCCTTTCTTGGTGAGCGAGGGCTGAAGCTGAGCGAAGCGAAGACCCGGATCGTGCACATCGACGAGGGCGTCGACTTCCTCGGCTTCACCGTGCGGCGCCACCGAGGCGTGGTCCTGACGCAACCGCAGAAGGCAAAGCTGGTGCGGCACTTGCGCGCCATCGGCGACTATCTGCGCCAACATCGCCAGGCCACACCGAGCCAGGTGATCGGTGACCTGGCCCCGGTCATCCGGGGCTGGGCCAACTACTACCGGCACGGTGCGTCGAAGCGCGCATTCCACTGGGCGGACCACCATGTCAACACGAAGCTGAGGCGGTGGGCGAAGCGATGCCACCCCACCAAAACAGCGGCATGGCTCCGATCGCGATACTGCGATGCCAGGTGGAACTTCGTGGACGGCCGGACACGGCTCGCGCGGCACGACGAGGTCCCCATCACTCGGCACGCCAAGGTCCAGGGCAAGCGCACCCCGCTAAACCCTGACGACCGCGGCTACTGGGAGCTGAGGCGGCGTCGGCGTCTTGCGGACACACCGCGGTCGCCGAGGCGCTTGGCCCTGCTGAGACGGCAGGACTACAGATGCGCGCTATGCGGTGCTTGGTTCGACCCCGACGAGGACATACCCCTCATCGATGAGCACCACGACACACCGCGCCATCGCGGCGGAACAGACCAGCTGGACAACCTGCAACTGGTACACCGGTGGTGCCACCATGCGCACCACGCGCGGACCGGGTATCGGGCGGCAGAGGCTTGAGCCGGATGACGAGCAATCGTCACGTCCGGTTCTGAGGGGGCTGGGTCACGGCAACGAGGCCCGGCTACCCGACACTTGCTGGTGCCGGGCGGCAGGTGATGAACTTCGATCGCCAGGTCGAGTTCGTTAGCCAACTTCTGCAGCTCGCTCTTCCACAGGCGAAGGCGCACGCCGTTACTGCCACCA
>DASQVU010000562.1:0-5592 GCA_035640615.1 Pseudonocardiaceae bacterium | reverse complement strand
GCTCGCCGCCCTATTTCGCTGCGGCGCGGTGCTTCGAGACGATATCCATTTGCTGGGTGCATGCACCGAGTCCAGGGCGGTGCGGTGGCCGAACAAACCATCACGCCACCTGGCGCCTGTGATGCGGCCAACGATGTGATGGCCCCGAACACGCCTGACCATCCCCAGCGGGCCCCCCGGCCACGGCACTAATGGACTGTCAACGCTGTAGCGCCCACGGTCGAAGAGGGCTACGGCGTTGCGCGGGGATCGTTCGTTGCGATGAGCGATTGGTCTCTTACCGTACGTGGCAGAGGCATCGCTCGTTAGGTGAAGTCCGTTTCTATTCTCGGCTCTTTAGGCGGCGTCTCCGTATCTCATACGTACGTGAGCGCAACGTAACGATTCGGTTACGGCCGAAGGTGGGTGGCGAGCATGGACTCGGGGGCTGGTTTCCATGATCGAGTGGTCACGAAGTGCGGTCGAACTATCGTCCACCGACGGTGGTGAATATCTCCCCATGAGAAGTTCCCGGCTGTATCCATCGGGAGTTGCGATAGTCTCAGTGCCCACAACCCCGCGGCTTTATTAGCTATCCATACGGCTGCCTGGCCCGGCAAATTTTTATCAGGCAGGCTTTCAGCTAACCACTATCGACCGAATACCGAAGCGCAATTTTGGTTGTTTCCAGAAAGAGTTCCAGGAAAGATTGAGGAGGGTGCCATGGGAATGTCGGGCATGTTCGGGATGGGCGGCTTCTTTGGCCGTGGTGGCCGCCGTGGCCGCCGCCGCGGGCGCCGTGGCCGTGGCCGTGGCCGTGGTCGCTGCCGCTGCAGTTGCGGTGACCCGTAACTAACCGGCTAGCGCGCGGGCGGTGGTCTGCACTCCGATGAGTGGTAGTGGGACCGCCGCCCACGCCATCCCTAGAGGTTGAGAGGCTGAGTGGAGAACCCGTGTCAGGGGTGTTGACATCGCTGCTGGGTCCGGGATCGGATGATGCAGACGATTTGCTGGAAACGGCTCCGGCGGCAAGCCTTCGGGAGGTCTTTCGACGGTTTTGGCCCGATGCCCGCCCATTCTGGAAATGGCTGTGGCTTAGCCTGATCTTGATCATGCTGGTGCCGCTGCTGGATGCCGGCGCGATCCTGTTGTTCAAAGTCCTCGTCGACGACGTCCTAGCCCCTCGGAACTTCGCCGTCTTCCCGATGGTGGCCGCAGCGTATGTGGGCATCACCCTTGTCGTGGGCGCAGCCGGTTTCGTCGAGCAGTATCTGGGCGCCTGGATCGGTGAAAACTTTATCCACCGGTTACGGACCCGGGTTTTCGCGCACCTGCAGACCCTCTCGATCAGCTTCTTTGACCGCCGCCGCCTGGGCGACACCCTCAGCCGCCTCACCGGCGATGTGGCCGCCATCGAAAACCTGATGCTGTCGGGCGTCACCGAGGTTATCGCAAACCTCATCAGGATTGTCGTATTCGTAGCGGTACTGTTGTTTTTGGACTGGCGGCTGACACTGGCAGCGCTGATCGCGATGCCGATGTTCTGGACGACCGCCCGCGCCTTTGCCCGCCGAATCAGAATCGCCTCCCGACACGTGCGGGCCCGGGCCGGATCCATCACCGCCGTCGCCGAGGAAAGCCTGACTGACCCCACCCTGATCCAGGCCTACGGCCGCGAACCCGCCGAGGTCAACCGCTTCGCCACTCAGAGCATGGGCAGCGTGCGCGCCGAGTTGGCGGCCACCCGGCTCGAGGCGATGTTCACTCCCCTCATCGAGTTGTTCCAGCTCATCGGGGTGCTCACCATCGTGGGAGTCGGGATCTGGGAGCTCGAAGCCGGGCGCATCACCCTGGGGGGCCTGCTGGCCTTTTTGGTGTTGTTGTCCCAGCTGTATAGCCCCGTCCAAGACATCGGCCATCTATCCAACGAGCTGTTCGCCGCGGCAGCGGCCGCCGAACGCATCATCGATCTGCTCGATGAGCAACCCACCGTGAGCGTCCCCCCGCACCCGACCCCACTGGTGTACTGCCGCGGGCAACTGTGTCTGGACCAGCTCAGCTTCACCTACCCCCACAGCAGCACCCCGGTGCTCGATCGCATTAGTTTCACCGCCCTGCCCGGGCAGACCACTGCGATCGTCGGGGCCAGCGGCGCGGGCAAAACCACCCTGCTCAGACTCCTGCTGCGGTTGTATGACCCCACCGCCGGGCGGATCACCCTCGACGGTCACGACCTGCGCGAACTGGATCTCCAGCAGCTGCGCGCCAACATCGCCATCGTGCTGCAAGACACCCTGCTGCTGGATGGCACGATCGCCGAGAACATCCGCGCGGGACGCCCCGAGGCCACCGACGACCAACTCATCGCCGCCGCGATCGCCGCCGACGCCCACGATTTCATCACCGCACTGCCCGAGGGCTATGAGACCCGCGTCGGACAACGCGGCCGGCTGCTCTCCGGTGGGCAACGTCAACGCATCGCCATCGCCCGCGCCATGATCCGTAACGCACCGATCCTGCTGCTCGACGAGCCCACCGCAAGCCTGGACACCCAAGCCACCCAGCGCCTCCTGGTCCCGCTCCGGCGACTCATCACCGGCCGCACCACCATCATCGTGTCCCACAACCTCACCACGGTGACCGACGCCGACCAGATCATCCACCTCGAGCACGGCCGCATCACTGAGGCCGGCACCCATGCTCAACTACTGGCCCACAACAACCACTACGCCGATCTGTACCGCTCCGGCAATGCCGCCCAGCCCTCGATGCAGCACTAAGAGCAGCAACGCGCGTGCGCTGAGCACGTGCCCAACCTAACGAGCGATGATGTCTGAGCTGACCTTTTCCGCACTGCCTCGCACTGGCTGTGGACCTGGCTGGAGTTGCGTGGCGCAAACCGCGGCGCCGATCTCACATTCGGTGGGCGACGTACCAGTCAATACAGGGCCAGACCCGGGTCATCGGATTGGCCGTTTGTCCGATCGTGTCGCCCACCCGGGGAATTGCCAGACTCATAACTGTTTTCGATCGTGGTCGATCGGTAATGGCTGATCAGTTCATCCGCCGGGCGCCTGTCGCACAGGTGCCCGATGACATGCTGCTCGCTGGCCTAGGCGCCGGGGACGCCCAGGCGGCCAGGGACTTCGTCGACCGATTCCAGTCGATGGTCTTCGGCGTGGCGCTCGCTGCGGTCGGTGACCGCGGCTTGGCCGAGGACATCGCCCAACAAGCCTTCGAGCGCGCCTGGCGACACGCTGGGCTGTATGACCCCCGACGGGGGTCAGTGCGGAGCTGGCTGACCCGCATCGTGCACAACCTTGCCGTGGACACCGCTCGTATCAAGCGCCCCACGCCGCTTGACCCGCAAGACCTACCTCTCCTGATAGACGGCATCGGCGGCATGGACGGCCTCGCCGACTCCCCCGACCGCCAGGCACTAGCCAACGAGACATCTATGCAGCTGCGAACCGCGCTGGCCACCCTCCCACCCGAACAAGCCAGGGCACTGATCATGGCCGCAGTCCACGGGCTCAGTGCCCCACAGATCGCTGAGGTGGAAAACATTCCGGTGAGCACCGCGAAATCACGCATCTACGCCGCCATGACGAAGCTGCACGCTGCCCTACCCTTCCCGCGAGCTAACCATGGGTAAGCTGACCTGCCAGCAGTGCGAACAACTCGCCGTGGAAGCGGCCCTGGACATCCTCCCCTGCCACCAGCGGGCCGATGTGCTCGCGCATCTGGACCGCTGCACCAGCTGCCAGGACACCGTCTGCGCGCTGACGAACACGGCGGACCGCCTGGTGGAACTGCTCCCGCCAGCCCAGCCACCCGCCGGATTCGAACAGCGAGTGATCAACGCGCTGACACCAGCACCACCGCGCATTCGTCGGCGATGGCTACCCGCCACCGCCGGCCTACTCGTCCTCACGCTGGCCACTGGCGGATGGCTCGTCAGCCGAGCAACCCACGCTCTGACACCAACCCACCCCAACACGCAAGCCGTCAACGACGCCCAAGCCGGCGAACGAACCGTCCTGTATGCACCACTGACCACCGCAGAACACCACAGCGCCGAACAGCAGATCGGCCAGGCCTACCTCTACCCCGACAATCCGTCCTGGATCTACCTATCCCTGGACACCCACAGCACCACCGCTAACGACACCGTCAAATGTGAAATCATCCGCGCGGATGGCTCCACCGTGCCGATCGGCACGTTTCCCGTCACCCACGGGCGCGGAACCTGGGCCGGACCGGCCCCAGCCAACCGCGACACCCCCGCCACCGCCAAACTAATCAACAGCGCAGGACATACCCTGGCCAAAGCTCACTTCATCCCACCATCAAAAAAAGCCACCCAACCCACTCCACCGCGACACACCAACCATCACCGACACGGCCACCCCTAAACCTCAACCGGCCAGCGGATGAAGCCAACCCGCACGGCCGAGGCATCGAAGGCCTCCGCTGAGGTCAACCCTCACGCCACGCGGCGTGCCGGCCTCTTCGTCCAGATTGACGGCGTCGGCGCGCATCGCCTGGGTCTGCACCGCGCCCAGCAGCGCGTTGACCAGCCTCGCCCGGTATGCCTCTATCCCGCCTAGGCTATCCCGCCTAGGCGGGCGTGGCCTTCGCCATGTGCTCGGAGGCGGCGTTGCTCCCGTCGTAGAGGCCCAAGACAGCCAATCGCCGCACCGATCTGCTCCGCTGTCAGTGGCTCAGCGGGCTGGTTTTCCTCGCACGTCACGCCGGCACGTTACCGGGCACCGGCCGGCCGGGTGAACGACGCGGCAGACACAAGCCCGGCACCACCCCATGCACATCACTGCTGACGTGATTTTTTGCACCGGTCGGATCCGCTACCCCCATCCCGTCCTTTAACCGAGGAGTGGGTGCGCTGAAGTATTTTCGATCTTGAAAGTCTGTCCTCGATTTTGTGCTCGCTGAGGGTGTGGAGATCGGGGTATCGTCCGTGAGCTGGTTCGAGGAGGTGAAATGGTGAGCAGTGTGGCGCGTTCGGATGACCCGGAAGCTACGGGTCCCCGGAGTACACGGCAGGCATCGGTTAATGATGCACGATCCGAACACGGCGAGCCTGGCCCATTGTTCCTTGACGTGCCCGTTGGCAGTGTGGCGTTGGCTATGGAGGGAACTGAAGATTCTCAGGTGTTGGTGGATGCGCTCGGGGATGCCGGGGATTTCGTGGGGGAGGAGGAGGAATCGAAAGCGTTGCGCCAAGCCCGCCAGGATGCGCAACTGAGCACGTCGGCCGATTCGGTCCGTGAGTATCTTAAGCAGATCGGCAGGGTAGCGCTGCTCACTGCCGAACAGGAGGTCCAGCTGGCCCAGCGCATTGAGGCGGGGCTGTTTGCCGCTGAGCGGCTGGGCAAAGCCGAGCGCGGGGCGGAGAAGCTTTCCCCGCAGCTGCGTCGGGACCTGCGGTGGATCGTCCGTGATGGTGAGCGCGCCAAAAATCATCTGCTGGAGGCCAATCTGCGGCTGGTGGTGTCGATGGCCAAACGTTACACCGGCCGCGGTATGGCCTTTTTGGACCTTATCCAGGAGGGCAATTTGGGGTTGATCCGGGCGGTGGAGAAGTTCGACTAC
>DASQVU010000561.1:0-10582 GCA_035640615.1 Pseudonocardiaceae bacterium | reverse complement strand
GCCGCAAGGGCTTCTTGTCGAGTCCGCCGCGCTAACCCGGGCGCAGCCGCTGGCAACGCGCCGCACGCTGCCCGCATCTCGCGAAGCCAGTTAGGGCTGGGTGGACCGCCTGCTCAGCCCACCGGAAAGCGGCGCTCTCGGCGGCCGCTGAAGCTGCGGCGGCGTCGCCTGAGCCGATCCACATCTGCTGGGAGTGGCAGACTCCCACGTTGATCCGCGCTCAGGCGTGAAGGAGACACGATGAGCACCGAGGCTCCATCTTCCGGCGCCGCCGCTGACAACGGCAACGTGCTGGACGGCACCGCGCTGGGCACCCTACTAAGTAGCGGCGGCTTCGCCATCAACTATGAGCGGCTCCCGCAAGCCATTGCCGACCTCGAACACGCCGCAGAGTTTTTCAGAGATCGGGCCGAGGTGGCACGTCGCCTGGCGAAGATCCCCGCCCCGGGCGTTGATGGTGTCAGCCTCAACGCAGTGGCTCAGATCGGTATGTGGGCTTCGGATATCGGCACCAATAACCTGGAGGCCACCCTCAAGGCTGGCGCGAAACAGCTAGAGGACCTTGCACGCAAGCTGCGCGAGGATTTGCAAACCTACTTGCAGGTCGACAAGCTAACCATTCCGCAACCCAGCCCAGGGCTGTCGATATGAGGATGGGCGTGCTGGCGAGTATCGCCGCCACGATCGCGGTGATCGCGCTGCCGGGTTGCAGCGCCAGCTCGACAACCGATCAAACGAGCGCCGCGCCCTCGGCCGGCCCAATTCCTCCGGTAAACAACCCGCGTGATGTTGCGGCGATGGCCCGCAGGCCCTGCGAGTTGCTCACCGCCCAGCAGGCGCGTGGCTTCAGGCTCGACGTCCCGCCGGAGCAGTCGGACGGTCTTTTCGGCACTCTGGATTGCAAGTGGACCACCACCACCCCCGACCGGCGGATAGTTCGCAGGGTCTATGTCAGCATGTTCACCAATAATCCGACGTTGGAAGTCGCGTACAACAAAGGTCGTAGCCTACCGTACTTCGAGCTCACTGAGATTGCGGGCTATCCGGCCATCGTCACGAGGACAAACGCTGACCTTCCGAGCTGCGACATTGACATTAAAGTAGCGCAACGACAGAGCGTCTCAGTCGCCTACGACTCCGAGGAGTTCACCAATAACCCGCAGCAGTCATGCGTGGTGGCCAAGCAGGTTGCGGCCTCGGTGGTGATGAACTTGCCGCCGAAGAGTTGAGCGGTCTCGTCACGGGTGGCCCGAGATTGTCAGGGGTACGTTCTACAGTCAAATCATGTCGACGCCGGTGTGGCAGAGCAGCGATGAGGAGCTGCTTGCTGAGCTGGGCGCGTTGGAAACCCAGATGCACGCCACTTGGGCGCAGATGTTGTCGGTAGTCGCCGAAATCGATTCCCGGGGCGTCGCCGCGATGAAGGGTTATCGCTCGACAGTGGAGCTGGTGCGAGCCGTCGGGCGCGTGCCACGCAGTGAGGCGCGGTCGCGGGTTGACGCCGCGGCTGATGTCCTGGCCGGCCGTGGGCTGAATGGCGCCCCGGTGGAACCCCGACTACCGGAGACGGCGGCTGCGGTGGCCGAACATGCCATCGGTCCTGCAGACGTCGCGGTGATCCGCTCGGTGCTCGCGCGCATCCCAGCGCACCTCGGCTCTGAGCAACGGGCGCAGGCAGAAGCCGAACTGGCCCGCCAGGCGCGCATCCTGGATGCGGGGCAGCTCGCGGTACTGGGCAAGCGCATGCTGGCCTACCTCGACCAGGATGGCCGGCCACCCAAGGAGCACCAGCAGATCAGCCGGCATTTGCATTTTCATGACCGCAATGGCGGCTATGAACTGAGCGGATGGCTGGATCGGGAAGCGGCGGAGATCGTCCGGTCAGCGCTAAGCCCGCTGGCCGCGCCCCGCCCAACCACAGAGACCGAAGTCGATCTGCGTACCACGCCGTAACGCGACGCCGACGCTCTGGTCGAGCTTGCGCAACGGGCGTTGGCCAACGGTGAGCTACCCACCGAAGGTGGGGAGCGCCCGCAGGTCGTGGTGACGATGAGTCTGCCGGTACTGCAGGGCCTCATCGGCTCCGCCTCGCTGGCGCTGGGCGGACCGATCAACGCCGAGATTGCCCGCCGCATCGCGTGCGACGCGGAGCTCATCCCGGCGGTGCTCGGCACCAGAAGCGAACCGCTGGATATAGGACGTGCCAGCCGCACCGTGCCGGCGGCTATCCGCCGCGCAGTGATCCTCCGGGATGGCGGGTGCGCTTTTCCGGGATGTTCGATACCAGCCCGGTGGTGCGAGATCCACCACGTTATCCACTGGGTCGATGGAGGACCCACCAGTCTGACCAACTGTGTTGCGCTGTGCGGTCGGCATCACCACTCGATCCACCACACCGATTGGTGGATCGACATGTCCCGCGGCATCCCCCAATTCCACCCACCACCGTGGCTGGGCGGACCACCGCGCCGCAACCCCCTCCACGCTGCATCGGAGCTGATCGGCGTCCGCGAATATCGGCCAGACTAACTAGGATTTCGGCATCTCGACTGTTCCGGACTCTCCGGTTTCTGGCACCGTGGTGACCGGTTTGGAGCTTTCGGTGTTGTCGAACTCCTGCATGCGCTGCTGGTAGTCGGCGGACGCAAGCTCTTCTGCGTGCTCCTCGTTGATGCCGCCGGTAGCGTCGTCTTCGCTCTCGGACTGCTCGTTGAGTTCGGCGTTCTCCGTACCGCTCGTCTCAGTCATCGCTAAACCCGCTCTCTGACTTGACGTCGTGTCGTGAAGGGAAGTGAGTACCCGCCAAGGAAGATCAATAAACGAGGGCGCCGCTGGACGTTCCGTCTCGCGCGGACGCCAGCACGCCTCGGGCAACGGCGGGCTACCGGCCGAGTCCGGCTGTGCCAAAGGTTGTCACACCGGCGAAGGCGTCGAGGCTGCTTGCGAAATGCAACACTACTCAGCGAAAAACGTTCAATTCGATCGGTGACCGATTCGCGGCGACGAGCACCTGGCCGGAACCGTGCGTTGTCAATTGGTTACCTTTCCGGTGCGTGCTCGGCGAGCGATGAAAACAACTAGCCGCCTCACCGAAATCCTTCTACCGTTGTTTTGAACTCAGCGACGTCAGTCTTTGTCGCCGAAGAGTGACAGCAGCGCAACGGCGCGCACCAATCGGACCAGCCAGGTCAAAGGAACATTTCTGCGCAAAGCGCGGAACGCTGGAAGGAAGCATCGACACGACTAGACGAACGAACGCTCACCACCATGGGATCCGCCACCGCCGTCACCGCCGTAGTCGGCGGCTGTCTCCTGCTTGGCCCAACCCCGCAAGCCCAGGCCGCGGATATCTGCAGCACCAACAGCGACGGCACCAAGAGCTGCGTGAAATTCGGCTCCAACGTTTCCTTCAGCGCCACGCAAACTAAAGGTACCACGACCATAAGTAGCGGATCGTTTTCGTGGAACCCCTTCTGCGTGACGGGTACTAACTCCAGCGGCACCACTGCAACCTTCGGCACCTGCCCCAAGTGAAGCAAGCCGCCGCATCGTCAGCTGTTGTAACCAGCGCGGCGCAACGCGTCGGCTAGGGCGCCGCCGGCAGGCGCCTTGCCGCGAGCCGGTGGGCGCTTGGCGACCTTGCCGGGGGACGGGCCAGGGGATTGCTTGGCCGCCTCGGCAGGGTCGTCGAGCCGCAGGGACAACCCGATGCGGTTACGGGGCACGTCCACGCTGAGCACCTTCACCCGCACCACATCGCCTGGCTTGACCACGTCGCGGGGATCCTTGACGAACCGGTTGGCCATCGCCGAGACGTGCACCAGACCGTCCTGGTGCACCCCGACATCAACGAAAGCGCCGAACGCGGCGACGTTGGTGACCACACCTTCGAGCACCATGCCGGGTTTGAGGTCGGCGACCTTCTCGACACCCTCAGCGAAGCGCGCCGTCACAAAGCTCGGCCGCGGATCCCGGCCAGGTTTCTCCAGCTCGGCCAGAATGTCCGTCACGGTAGGCAGGCCCACGGAACCGGACACGAACTCGGCCGGGCGCAACCGGCGCAGCACCGCAGTATTGCCGACTAACGTCGTGATGTCCGTGCCGGAAGCGGCGAGGATCCGGCGCACCACCGGGTACGACTCTGGATGCACCGCTGAACAGTCCAGCGGATCGTCCCCACCGCGAATCCGCAAGAAGCCCGCGCATTGTTCGAAGGCCTTGGGTCCCAGCCGCGGGACCTCAACCAGCGCAGCACGAGTACGGAACGGGCCATGCGCGTCGCGATGCGCCACGATGTTCTCGGCCAGCCCCGCAGTAATTCCCGATACCCGGCGCAGCAGCGGCGCCGACGCGGTGTTGACGTCGACACCCACGGCATTGACGCAGTCCTCCACCACCGCGTCCAGCGACCGCGACAGCGCAGCCTCGGGCACATCGTGCTGGTACTGCCCTACCCCGATCGACTTGGGATCGATCTTGACGAGCTCGGCGAGCGGATCCTGCAGGCGGCGGGCGATCGACACCGCGCCGCGCAAGGACACGTCCAACTCCGGCAGCTCCGAGGACGCGTAGGCCGAGGCGGAATACACCGAGGCGCCGGCCTCCGATACCACTGCCCGGGTAATCCCGAGCGCAGCGGCGAGCTTGTCGGTCTCCCGGGACGCGGTGCCGTTACCGATCGCAATCAGCTCGACGCCGTGCTCGCGCACCAGCCGGGCGAGCACCGCCAAGGCCTCATCCCAACGCCGGTGCGGCACATGCGGGTAGACGGTCTCGGTCGCCACCACCTTGCCGGTCGCATCGACGACCGCGACCTTCACGCCGGTGCGGTACCCAGGATCCAGCCCCATCGTCGGGCGCGCGCCGGCGGGTGCGGCCAGCAGCACGTCCCGCAGGTTGGCGGCGAATACCCGCACTGCCTCCTCCTCGGCGGCCTGGCGTAGCCGGGTGCGCAAGTCGATGCTCAGGTGCAGCAGGATCCGGGTACGCCAGGTCCAGCGCACCGTCTCTGCCAGCCAGCGATCCGCCGGCCGGCCCAGGTCCTGAACCCCGAACCGGGAAGCGATGGCCTGTTCGTAAGAGCCGTCCTCGTCTCCCGGCTCCGGTGACAGATCCAGCACCCCTTCCTTCTCGCCGCGGAAGAGCGCCAGGATGCGGTGCGAGGGCATGGCCGTGAACGGCTCGGAGAACTCGAAGTAGTCCGCGAACTTCGCCCCGGCCTCCTGCTGGCCATCGCGTACCCGGGACACCAACCGTCCGCGAGACCACATCTGCTCGCGCAGCGACCCGATAAGGTCGGCGTCCTCGGCGAAGCGCTCGACGAGGATGGCCCGCGCACCCTCAAGCGCAGCCGCCACGTCGCCCACGCCGGCGTCCGGATCGACGTACCCAGCCGCAGCCGCAGCCGGGTCCAGACCCGGATCGGCGAGCAGCGCCTCGGCCAGCGGCTCCAACCCGGCTTCCCGGGCGATCTGTGCCTTGGTCCGGCGCTTGGGCTTGTACGGCAGGTAGAGATCCTCCAACCGCGCCTTGGAGTCCACGGCCATAATCCGCGCTTCGAGCTCGTCGGTGAGCTTGCCCTGCTCACGGATCGAGCTGAGGATCGCCGTACGGCGTTCCTCCAGTTCGCGCAAGTAGTGCAGCCGCTCCTGCAGCGTGCGTAGCTGAGCATCGTCCAGCCCGCCGGTCGCCTCTTTGCGGTACCGGGCGATGAACGGCACCGTCGCGCCGCCATCGAGCAGGTCCACGGCGGCACTGACCTGCCGCTCGGGCACGCCCAGCTCGTTGGCGATCCGCTGGGTCAGCACGCTCGTCCTCCCTGAATCAAACCTCGCAAGCCGGTGAGCTACTCGGGAAACCTAATGCCCGCGCTGGCCCACGCCGCAGCCAGCCGCGGCTTTTCGCGCTGCGAGATGAGCCGCACCGTCGTAGGCTGCGCCGACCATTTCACAGCCAAGGTGGTAGATCGATGGACAGCGGGCTTGACGTGACGGTGCGTCACCACGGCCAGGTCGTCATGGTGCACCCTCGCGGATATCTGAGTTTGCGTACCGCGAGGGAATTGCGCCAGATCCTCGTCAAGGAACTGCTCGACCACGGTCGGGTCGTGGTGGACCTCGATGGGTTCACCGTGGGGCCGCAATCCTCGTGGGTAATGATCTTCCCGGCTGCGCTCGCCGAGTGCGGTGGGTGGCCGGCGGCGAAAATCGTGCTGTGCCGGCCGAACGCACCGATGACTGACGCGTTGACCGCCCGCGGGGTGCCTACCTTGGTACCGGTGTACCACCTGCAGCTGGAAGCCGAGGCCGCCATCGACCGGCGACCCAGCGTGGTGCGTAAGCGCACCGAGTTACCGGCCAACGTGTGGGCTCCGGCAACGGCCCGGCAATTGATCCGCGACGTCTGCCCGTTGTGGCAGGTCGATGACGCGCTGCAAGATACCGCCGAGGTTGTGGTCAACGAGCTCGTCGACGTCGCTGTCGGGCCAGTGGCGGCGGCAGCCGAGCTGACCCTGGAACGAGGTCCCCGCGGGTTTCGATTGGCGGTTCACGACGCGCCCCAGCAGGTGGCGCTGCCCGGGCTACCCCATCGGCGCCAGGAGCGCTGGACCGACCCGCTACACCGGCGACGCGGGCTAGGGCTGGAAATGCTCGAGAACCTCACGGCGGCGTGGGGAGTCGATGTCGCGTCCAACGGCAAGACCGCGTGGGCTGTCATCGCCGATGAGGTACCGTCGGCATAAACAGGGCTTGTCTGGGAAGGAATACCGTGAGTACGCAGGTCGAGACGCTCGAGTTCGAGGCCGAAGCGCGTCAGCTCTTGCAGTTGATGGTCCACTCGATCTATTCGAATAAAGACACTTTCCTGCGAGAGCTCATCTCCAACGCCTCGGATGCATTGGACAAAATACGGCTGGAAGCGTTCCGCGACAAGGATCTGGAGGTGGACACCTCCGACCTGCACATCGACATCGAAGTCGACAAAGAACAGCGCACACTCACCGTACGGGACAACGGCATCGGCATGTCCCGCGACGAGGTAGTAGCACTCATCGGCACCATCGCGAAATCCGGCACTGTCGAGTTCCTGCGCCGCCTGAAAGATAAGGATGCAGCGGCAGCCTCCGCCGAGCTCATCGGGCAGTTCGGTGTCGGTTTCTACTCCACTTTTATGGTAGCCGACAAGGTGACGTTGGTGACGCGGCGAGCCGGCGAGTCCCGCGCCACTCGCTGGGAATCCAGCGGTGCCGGTACCTACACCATCGAGCCGCTCGATGACGCCCCGCAGGGCACCTCAGTCACCTTGCACCTCAAGCCAGAGGACAAGGACGACCAGCTGTTCGACTACACCGACGAGTGGAAGATCAAGGAGATCGTCAAGCGGTACTCCGACTTCATCGCCTGGCCGATCAGGATGGAAGTCGAGCGGCGGGATTCCGAAGGCAATGTCAGCCGTGAAATCGAGACGCTCAACTCGATGAAGGCGCTGTGGGCGCGCCCTAAGAGCGACGTCAGCGAAGACGAGTACAAGGAATTCTACAAGCACATCAGTCACGATTGGAGCGACCCGCTCGAGATCATCCGCATGCAGGCGGAAGGCACGTTCGAGTATCAGGCGCTGCTGTTCATCCCGTCTCGCGCGCCGTTTGACCTCTTCATGCGTGGTCGCAAGCGCGGCGTCCAGCTCTACGTCAAGCGCGTGTTCATCATGGACGACTGCGAAGAGCTCATGCCCGATTACCTGCGCTTCGTCAAGGGTGTGGTAGATGCCCAGGATCTGTCGCTCAACGTATCGCGAGAGATCCTGCAGCAGGATCGTCAGATCCAACTGATGCGCCGGCGGCTGGTCAAAAAGGTGCTGTCCACGGTGAAGGACATGATGACCGGCAACGCCGAGAAGTACCAGACGTTCTGGAAGCAGTTCGGCCGCGCCGTCAAGGAAGGGCTGGTCAACGACATCGAAAACCGCGACTCGATCCTCGAGATCGCATCGTTCGAGTCGACGCACGACCCGGAAAAGCCCACCACGTTGCGCGAGTACGTGGAGCGCATGAAGGACGGTCAAGAAAATATTTACTACATGACGGGCGAATCGCGGGCGATCATCGAAAGCTCGCCGCACATGGAAGCGTTCCGCGCCAAAGGCCTGGAAGTGCTGCTGTTGACCGATCCGGTCGACGAAGTGTGGGTGGAACCGGCTATTGAGTTCGACGGCAAGCGGTTCCAGTCGATCGCCAAGGGACAGGTCGACCTGGACACCGATGAAGAGAAGAAGGCGGCCGAAGCCGAACGGGAGGCCCAGCAGAAGGACTTCGCCGCCCTGCTGGCGTGGCTGAAGACCACCTTGGCAGACGAGGTGAAGGACGTACGGCTGTCCTCGCGGCTGACCAGCTCGGCGGCCTGCCTCGTCGGAGACGCCTACGACGTCTCGCCGACTCTGGAGAAGATGTACCGCGCCATGGGCCAGGACATGCCGCACACCAAGCGGATCCTCGAACTCAACCCCGCCCATCCCCTGGTGACCGGGCTACAAAAGGCTTACGGAGAGCGCAAGGACGACGCTGACTTAGCCGAAACAGCGGAACTGCTGTACGGGATGGCACTGATCGCCGAAGGCGGCGAATTGAGCGATCCATCCCGTTTCATCCGCGTTGTGGCGGACCGGTTGGCCCGGACCCTCTGAAGCACCTTTGTCGTTGTCGGTATGGTGTCACAGCGTAACGTGACTACCACGGTCAGTGACAGCAAACGCCGCCAGCGAAAGGTGACGTCATGCCGACCAGGCGCCCGGTCCGGCTGGTCCAGTCTGAGGTGTGGCTGGGCCGTGCCGAGTTCGACAATATGATCAGTCAGCGCGAGCCCCAACCCGTCGAGTTCGAGGGCATGGAAGTGGTGCCGTGCCCCGCGACCGACACCACACCCCTCGAGGTTCGTCCGCTGACCGGCCGGTCGCCGCGGGCTGCTACGGTTGCGCCGCTGTTCTCACCGGTCGCCGCCAACGCTGAGGACGACGGGCTTATCCGGCTCGACGATCTGGAGCCGGCTGCCACCGAGATCCCGAACCAGCCATCCCCGGCTAAGCCGCGACGGTCCCCGCGGTGGGCTGCCGTGGGGGTGCTCGGTCTCGTCCTGGTCGGTGGCGCGGCGTCCGTACCGTTGCTGACGTCGCATAGCGCGACGCCCCGGGAAACCGCCAGAACCGCGGCCCCTTCCAGTCCGGTGACGGTCATCCCGGAACCGGATCCCGGTGATACCGATCGCGTGCAATCGATCGACGCTGAACCACTCGCGCCGGTCGCCGCGCCGAATCCAGCAGCAGCGGCGCCTGTCCGGTCAGAGCCAGCCGCGGTGCCCGCATCACGCCCGGCGCGTAGCGACAGCACGTCCGGGCGGACCACGAGTTCAGCCAAGCCTGTGGCCCAAGCACCAGCTCCTCCGCCGTCCGGCCAGCTTGCCGCCGATGAGATTCGCACGTGGTGGTCTAAAGCAGCTGGGGCGTACGGCCCACGAAATTCACGCTGGACGCACGGGGGTACCCACTGGGACCCAGAATCGTCCCCATGGCCCTGACAGATTAGGGCGAGCACGTTGAGTGGCCGAGGAGCAACCGCTCCTCGGCCACTTGCATGCTGCGCGCTGACCCGCGCCGCTTACGAGCAGTTGGTCACTTTTTCGGTCCTAGCCGGTAGTGATGTAGTGACAGGTGTTGTGGCCGGTGCGCCGTCGATGGTGTCGCCTGCAGGGCGGTCTAGCGCTATCGGCGCTGTAGGCCAGCCCGGCGCTACTGGGTGGCAAACGTTACAGCCAATACGGCGCGGACGATGGCGGAAATCGGTGTGCGGACATACTTCGGGGTTCCTTGCTGTAGTCATCGATCCCCGGCTTTGCAACTGCGCGCGCATGTCATCGCGGCGATCCAGCCCCCCGTTACCCCGCAATTCGACTCATGCATCGGAGGGCCACCGCGTCCTGAACTCGACGCCACAACGACATCCTCGCTGTGAACCCGGGGTGACATCTTCGCCGAGCGTCGGCGCGCCTCCGCGGCTGATGACGGCGGAGAGGTCATGATGGCGCCACCACGGTGGTGGCGAGAATCAGCGGTTGAGGCCGTTTGCTGGGCTTACTCCGCACAGTAATCTGGATGTGGGCGATGATGGACCATCTGGCCAGAGGTTAGCCCTGCCGCGTCCGTGTTGCCCCTCAGCGTAGTTGCGCTACGCAACCATGCACGGCGGTGATGTTGCTGTGGGGTACCCCCAGCACACCGTTCCCGCCTGGTCCACAGCTCGCCCACAGGATCTCCACTAGTGGTGCACAGCCGCGGCCGGTTGTCCACATGATGTGGACGCCGCCCTTCTCGGCACACCTTTACGGTGTCGCACCGTGAGTCACAAACCGACCTGCCCCCGCAGGTGCCGCCTCCGGGATGGCACGCCCACTGCTCCAGCGTGACGCGGTAGGCCGCAACATCATGAATGCAGAGACGAAGTAATCGGTACTGAACACGCCAAGCATCCGCCGGTACCGCCGCGGTAGGAGGTCGGACATAATGGGACTACGCATGAGGCCTCGGGGATCAG
>DASQVU010000560.1:0-3478 GCA_035640615.1 Pseudonocardiaceae bacterium | reverse complement strand
CCGCGACGCATCCACCCATAAAGACGCAGAGGACCAGGACATGACCACCGCCGAACAGACCACCACGACAGGCAACCGCTCCGGGAGCAGGCGGGGACACCGTGCCGCGAAGGCTGCCACCGCCAAGAACACACTGCGCGTCGAGCTGCCCGTTCTTGGATCCGTCGCACTGCCCCCACCCGAACAACTCGCCCACGTCGGGGGCATCGCTGCCCTGGCCGCCCTGGAGATCATTGAATGGCCGATCGGGCTGGTCCTCGCCACAGGACATCTCCTGGCCGCCACCCGCGGCAACAAAACCCTCCGCGACTTCGGAGACGCCCTGCAAGAAGCCTAACTTCAAATCACCCACCAATCCCGCCATCCCACCAAACAGGCTGGGCTGCCGGATCGCCACTCGGAAGCGCGCGTTGCGGAAATGAACGAGTAATTACGCCTGCGGCTTAACGAGTACCAACGGACGCGATCGTGATCACATCAGGAGTGAAGCGAAACCCCGCGAAGCTGAACCTCGATGCTGACACCTAGCGAGCGCGACGACCCATCGACCAGCCTGCCTGAGCTTGCTTTCCAAAAAAGCAACAGTCCCCGGTCCTCATTGAGCTCCCCGACCTTGCATCCACCCAGGCCTGTATCGCTTTGAGGACTCCCGATTCCTACTCGGGCGGACAAACGAGGACCGCGCCCGACCGCGGCGCCGAGGGCGATCACCGCATCACAGCCGCGAGCCCGCGATAGCAGCCTTGGCTTCCAGAACCGCACCGCGATCGCCGAGCGCCAGTTCATGGTCGATGCCGGGCACGACACTTCCCTGTGCCGGGGCTGATCAGTACGACACGCAGTTAGGTTCCGGGCTATTCGCCTTGGCTCGGTGGAGGGTCGGTGGAGATACTCTCGGCCTGCGTGGCAGGAGCGTCCGCCGTCGTCTCCGGGCTGACCTTCTCAACAGGATCTTGCTCGTTGAGGAACTCAGAGCTGTTCGGATCCGGCGCGTCTTTCGGTTCTGCGGCCATGCCAAGCACACTACGTCCCTCCCCGTGAATACGACACTTGAAGCAGGGGCGATCCTCCAAAGTCCGTTAGCCTTGATCCCGCAGTCGACGGCCGCAGACAGCCGGTCAGGTGCACCCGCATCGCCCCTCCCGTGCCGTGAGCTAGTTACGGAAGCCGTACAACGGCCGCCGGTGCGGCGGTGTCGAGGTTGGGTGCAGCGTCGGTCACCAGATTCGGATGCCACACTGTGGCAGGGTGACGATCCGCTGCCGGTGAGCGGCCTGGTTCAGCAATCGGGTCAGCGCTGCGAACACCGCTCGGTCTGCCTACGACAGTCGTGGTCGGGGGACCTGGCGACGCACCATGGCCAGCTCGTGCCGCAGGACTAGAATCTCTGCCCTGAATTCATGCGGTAGCGGTGCGACGGCCAGCGCTCAGCACACGACTATCAAATATGAGGGTCACCACCGCGGGCACCAGATGCAGCCAGTTATCGCCGATCCCCACGCCGCCCGGGATGGACAGCAAAGAAACTAACCTAGGATGCCCAGCACGGTGGCCAGCGCGTAGATGCCACCAATCGCGATGTTTACCTGTGGGTGCCCGAACTGACGATCCACGACGATACCTGCAGCATCCCTGGACAGTGGTCGTCGTGCATGATCGTCTGCCGTGGCGGTTCGACTGCTGTATTTTTGATCTAGGTCATTTTATGAAGATTCTTATCGCTGCGGCAGCGGCAACGCTGGCGTTCGTGCTTCCAGCAGGACGGCGCTCGCCGATCCTTCAGGTCCTGATTTCCGGGCTCCGCCGTCGAGCCAGAACGCGAATCCTGTAGGTACCTGGTCCTCAGCGGCGACCCACAACGGACAGGATCCTGCGAGCCGAACTGTCCGACCGCATGCTGATCGTCAACCAGCGTCACCTGCGTGCAGTACTCACCGAATATGTTCGCCATTACAACGGCCGACGACTCACCGCGCTCGCGGTCTTCGCCCGCCACGGCCGACCTACCGCGCCCCGAATCTCAACCATCAACGCATCATGCGGCAACCGGTCCTGGGTGGGCTGCTCAACGAGTACGGACGGGTCGCGTAAAGCCGCTGCTCAGTGTAGGTCGGCGACTTTTGAATCCCACGAGTCAAGTGGCGTAAACCGACTTTTGGAACCCGACACGCCGTTGACTTGTGAGGTTCCATAAATCGCTCGCCCATGGTGAGCAGTGGCTTTATTCTGCCCGTCCGTATTCGTTGACGCAGTAGCGTCAACGAGGGCTGGGAAACCTCTACCGATGTTTTCGACCCAACACCCGCCAGCTGCTGCGCACCCGGGCTAACTCTCTGAGCTATGACCAAGCCCGCAAATTCCGGGATGCTCGCCCGGCCGGCCCACCACTGCGCCCATCGGTGGAGCCGGTCATCGTGCAACGGCGGCCCTTAGCCACCGGGGTCATCATGATCGCTGGATAACAACTGTCTTAGCGCACACCCACGCCTGCACCGTCGTGACTGTCCACGTCGCTGACCACACCATCACTCTGGAATTCCCGGCGGCGCCACCGCACCGTTGGCCGCACCAACACCAACCCGTCCACGGCGGGCCCGGCGGGTTGTTTAGTGGCCCTGGGTGTGGAAGCGGCGTAAGGCCGCGAGCGTGTCGACCGCTTTGGCGAGCATCACCCGAGATCCCGAAGGTTGGTCAAGGGGCATTGGAGGACTGCTGGCCGCGCATCTGCCTTGCCTGCCGGAGAATGACCAGGGCGCGCCCGATCCCGAGCGCGCCCTGGTCCCGTCCTGCTCGGGCCTACTTAAAGACGTCCTTGACTTTTTCGCCGGCCTGCTTGAGGTTGCCCTTGGCTTGATCGGTCTTGCCCTCGGCCTCAAGCTCGGGGTCGTTAGTGGCCTGACCGGTGGCCTCTTTACCTTCACCCTTGAGCTCTTCGGCCTTGTTGCTGGCCTTGTCCGCGAGACCCATTTGCGTTCCCCTCCTCCGGCACCCGCCGGGGCGGTGGGTGCGCGCTGGCGAGGCTAACCCAAACCGGCTGGGGGCGCCCGGTGATGGCGGCGCCGCACGTCAGCGGTCCGAGGACGGTGGGTGTTCGGGCGTGGTCCAAGCGGGGCAGAGCACGCCTCCGGCGAGCAGCACAAGGGCCGTGGGCCGCCGTGATGACCACCAAAGCACCCCGATCCCCAGCAGCGCACCACCCAACAGGACCGCTACCACGGTCACCAGAGCCGGCATCTGTTCTCTACGGTGGCGGAACCGACTGCGACCCAGCCCGGCTAATGCGGTGGAACGCAGTAGGGTGTGGTCGAAGTTCCTCCTCGGCTGCGGGATCGACGGGGCATCGGCCGTGCCGGGCGCGGCCTGTCAGCATGTGAATAGCGTGGCCTTCGATAAGACGAAGTTCGTGTTACATGCCGGGCTGGCCTTTGGTGCCTTTTACCACTTCATCGACGCCCCGTACAAAGCGGGCGCGTTGCAC
>DASQVU010000559.1:0-8011 GCA_035640615.1 Pseudonocardiaceae bacterium | reverse complement strand
CTGGTCGGGGATCACCACGGCGGTCACGATGGAGTGCACCAGGGGATCGGATCCGATCGCAGCCAGGGTGGCGACACAGTCGGTGGGCCGGTTGAAGGTGGGCATCCCGATGGTCACCGCGGCACGTCCGGGTGCGGGCAGCGGTGCGTGCCAGCCACCGGAGTGCACGACCAGCTCGGAGTCTTCGGTGCTGATGTCGAACCAGTACCAGCCGCCGTCTTCGAACGGTGTGAGATCCAGCTCGATCTCGAGCTGACGACGCGCCGCAGTGCCATCTATGAGCTCGCCGTGCACATGGATCTGGGTGGCATCGGGCTTGGACCGGTAGACGTCGACGCGTCCCGCGCCCTCGACGTCCAGCCGCAGCCGCAGCGTGCGCAGGGTGCTCCAACGCCGCCAGTAGCTGGCCGGGAACGCGTTGAAATAAGCCGCGAAGGACACCTCGGTCTGCGCAGGTACCTGCGCGCTGGTCCGCGACAGGGCGCGCACCCGCCGGCCTGTGGGATTGGCCAGGGTGACTTCGACGTCCACATCAAGTGGGTTCGTTTTCCCACCCACGGGCCACACCCGGCGCGCCGCGCCTGATCGCTCGTCGAGGTATAGCGCGCGGACGGCCATCGGGTCGGCTCGCCGAGGAAAGATCACTCGCTGCAGGAGGGTCGACAACGACTCGGCCGGTGCGCTGGTACCGACTTGGTTCGGGCTACAGACGGTGCTGCTCGGCATGACCTCCCCAGTCCCGACGAGAGAGCAGTCTCGGCGTCGCCAGAGGGTAACGCTAGGCACTGACAGCGCTTCGCCGGGCCACCCTGACCATCGTGTTGCCTGACCCGCGCATCCGGCGAGGCGGCTTTGTGACCCCGATATGGAGGCATATCGGGGTATGCAGGTCGGCGGTGGGTTACAAATCGGCGGAACCGGGGCCCGGGCCGGGGCGGGGACCGAGACGCTCGGCCGCGGGTGTTGGGCGAGGCGCCGGGGCGGGAGGCCCGCAGGATTCCGGGGCGGGTGTTCCTCGAGGCGCCGCCGAGGGGGGCCCGCAGGACACGGGCGCGGGTGGCCCGCCAGGCGCGGCTTGGCCGAATACCTGATCCCAGGATTCCACCGACGTCAGCGTCGGGATCGCCGCGCGGTAACGCCGCGCGGTGTCGGCCCACTCCGCGATCAGCCGTCGGTGCAGCGCGATGGTGCGCGCCAGCAGGGCACGGAACTGCTGCGGGTCCCGCTTGCGGAACGTGACACCGCTGCCGTCTGCGTTCGACACGGTGGCCGAGTCGACCATGCCCAGCAGGAACCACCGAGCGTTGCTGGCCGGCACGTTGATCTGCGGCCGCTCGCGGGTCTGCGGCTTCGGTGCCCGCAGGTGCCGGTACACGGTGGCCACCGCACGCTTGGCGATGGCGGCGGGATGCACCGGCGGCTGGAGCAGCCGTTCCATGCGGACCGGGTCGAACAGTGGCATCGGCAGCTGCTGGGCCGAGGAGAAGATCCGCGCATCGTCGTAGCCCTCGCGCAACTTCTGCACCGCGGGCAGCGCCTCGCGCAGGGAGGCGAACAAGCCATCCGGACCGGCGAGGAAGTCCTCAATCGACTTGTGGCGCAGCGCCACCGTCGAGTACTCCATCGCCATCAGGTGCTTGAAGGTGGTCCGGAAACCCTCGTGCAGGATCGCCGGGCGAACGTCGTACGGGCTGTGCAACGCCATCGTGATCAACCGGTTGCGCAGGTGGAAGTAGGCCGTCCAGTCGGTGGTGTCGTCCTTATCCGTCCACGGCATGTGCCAGATCGCACACCCCGGCAGTGTGACGGTGGGAAAGCCGCATTCGCCGGCACGCAACCCGTACTCGGCGTCGTCCCACTTGATAAAGAACGGCAACGGAAGCCCGGTGCGTTCCAGCACCTCGCGCGGGAAAAGGCACATCCACCAGGCGTTGTAGGTGGAGTGGACGCGCGCGTGCAGCGCCCGTTGCTGGCGCAGCGTCACCTGGGCGAAGTCGTGGCCGGACACCGCCCCGGGTGCCGGGCGCCAGAAGCTGGACTTCAAGTCCACGATCTCACCCATGGCATGCAGCTGGCTGCGTACCTGCATGTTCAGCATCTGCGCACCGACGATCACCGGCGACGACAGGGCGCGGGCGAAGGCGTGCGCGCGCAGCACGCTGTCCGGCTCCAACCGCACGTCATCGTCCATCAGCAGGACCTGCTCGATACCGGGAGTGCGCAACGCCTCGAGCATCCCGCGGGTGAACCCGCCAGAGCCACCGAGGTTCTCCTGGTCGATCATCACCAGCCGATCGCCCAGGCGCGCGGCGGCAGCCGCGAACCGGTGGTGATCGCGCACCTTGACGCTGCCCTGATCGACCACGAAGACCTTCGTAACGGCGTCGCGGACGGCGGGGTCTTCGGCCAGCGCGGCCAGCGCGGTGACACAGTCCGCTGGACGGTTGAACGTTGTAATCACTACCGCCAGCGGCTGGGCGGGCAACGGCTCGTCAATGATCCAGGCGGCGTCGGTGATGGTCAGCGACTGGCGTTCGGTGGCGACGTCGAACCACACCCAGCCACCGTCTTCGAACGGCGCCAGCGACTCGCGGAACTCTAGTTCAATCTGGCGCCCGCCGGTGTCGAGTTGCTTACCTTCCAGGTGGACGACATCGCCGTTGGACTTGGACCGGTAGAGGTCCACCCGGCCGGCGCCGTGCACGGTCAGCCGCAGCGCCACCTCCTCCACCCGGGTCCAGCGCTTCCAGTAGCTGGCCGGGAAGGCGTTGAAGTAGGTAGCGAAAGACAACTGGCAGCTGGGCGGCACAGTCACCGCGGACCGGGACAGGACCTCCGCGGTGTGTCCATGCCGGTTTTCTGGTTCGTCGAGGTAGAGTGTCCGGACCTCCGGAGGATCGTCGGGCCGGGGAAGCACCACTCGGTGCAGGACCCGCCGTGGGGAGACCACGCCGGCGCTCGGGCCGACCTGCAGCGAGCTGACGTCGGATAGCTTGCTGTCTGCGGCGTTGTTACGGGCGGCTTCTGCGCGGGCGGCCCGCTCGATGGCCGTGGGCGTCTGCGGCCACGCCGCTTCGCTGGTAGTCACGTGTTCCTTTCCCGGGCCCCCGCCCGTCTCGCGCCGATCATCGCAGATCGGACAGGGTGTGACGCACCGAGGGCCACCGGAACCGCTACCGGCATCCTGGGCAAACGCCCCGGTTGACGAAGAATTCATCGTCACGCCGGGTGGCGTTCACCGCATTGGCACTGGCTTCACCGCCGGCTGAGCCGGCAATCAGTTCACCGCCGGCCGAGCCGGCAATCAGTTCACCGCCGGCTGAGCCGGCAGGCCGCCGGCTTACCGCCGGCTGAGCGGGGAATCGGCCAACGCTAGTTGGGTGAGCTCCCAAAGCACGTGGTAGCTCGTGGTCTGGGCTTCCTGGATACGGTGCACGGACGCCGAGGGCATCACGAACAGGTAGTCAATGGTGCCGGCTTCGACCATCTTCCCGCCGTCGTAACCGGCCAGCCCGATGGTGAGCATGCCGCGGCGGGTGGCTTCGGTGAAGCCGCGCAGCACATTCTCCGACCCGCCGCTGGTCGATAGGCCCAGCGCGATGTCCCCAGAGCGGCCGTTGGCGGCCAGTGAACGGGCGAAGACCACGTCGAAGGACACGTCGTTGGCCAGCGCGGTGAGCACCGCGACGTCCGTGGTCAGGGCCGCTGCGGGCAACGGCTGGGCGCCCGGACCCGGGTCCTGGAACAGCTCAGCGACGGCCTGCGCGTCGGTGCTGCTGCCACCGTTGCCGAAGGTGAACAGCCGGCCACCCGCGGCGAAGCGTTGGGCCATCGCATCGGCACACTCCAGAAACCGATCCCGGTACAGCTCCAGGACATCAGCGCGCAGCCGGGTGATCTCTTCGGTTTTCTCCGCGGTCGACCGGCTCACCTGGGCGAGCACCGCGTCAACGTCGGTTTTGCCGGAGTACAGGAACGGGTATAGCGACTCGAATCCGGTCATGTTCACTCCACTGTGGTTGTTCAACCCAGCACCTGAGGCGCGAGCACACCGGGCTGCTCGAAGAAGACGTGCACCAGCTCCCACAGCACGTGGTACGTCGTGACGTGGATTTCCTTGACCACTCGTGGATCATCCGAGCGTGCTACCAGGACATGGTCCAGCTTCGGCATCTTCGCGATCTGTCCGCCGTCACCGCCGACCAGCGCCACCGTCAGCAGGCCGGCGTCTCGAGCGGTCTCCAGCGCGCGGGCCACGTTGGGGCACTGGCCATCAGCTGAGATGCCTAGTGCGATGTCGTCTGCCGCTGCCAGCAGCCGGAGCTGGGCGGCAAAGCTGTCCTCGACGCCACCGAGGCGGGCGATGCCGCTCATCGTCGCGGCGTCGTTGGACAGCGATATGGCCGGTAGCGCCCGCTTGCCCATGATGACCGGGTGCACGAACTCCACCACGATATGCGCGGCGTCAGCGGCCGCGGAGCCGTTCCCGAAGCACAGCAGCCTGCCGCCACGGTGAAACCGCTGGGCCATGTCATAGCAAGCGCGGCCTACCGCCTCGGCGTCGCGACCCAGTGCCCTGGTCGGCTCCGTCCGGCGCGCGAAAGCCTGATCCACGAGGGCACCCGACAACGCACCGATCATCCCCGTCCGCCTCTCCAGTTTTCACGATAATCTTAGTTATTACCATAGTTGTAGTATTTTGTCGGCATGTCGCCTCGCTCTGCGCCGGCTGCCCAACGCAGCAGGACGCATGGTGCGCTGGCCAGCACCCGCCGGGTCCACATCCTGAACTTGCTGCGCAGTAGCGCTGCTCCGCTTGACGTCGGGCAAATCGCCGAACGCAGCGCCCTGCACCCGAACACGGTGCGCTTCCACCTCAAGGTGCTCCTCGACGCTGGGCTGGCCTGCTGCCGCACTGATCGGCAAGGTGGCACCGGCCGTCCCCGGCTGCTCTACGCACCGGCCTACACTCCAGCCACCGCCGAGCACCATCCGGACGGCTTCCAGCTGCTCGCGGACATCCTGACCAGCTACCTGGCGGCCAGCAGCGCCGTTCCGGCGCGCCTGGCGGAGGAAGCAGGGCAGGCGTACGCACGCCGCCATTACCAGCCTGCCGAGCCGGTCACTGCCGAGCAGGCAGTCCAGTGCATGTCCGCCATGTTCGCCGAGCTCGGTTTCGAGCCCGAACTGGTGCCTGATGGTGACGACCTGAAGCTACGGCTGCGGGCCTGCCCCTTCGGCGCACTGGCCGGCAAGTACCCGGACGTGGTGTGCGCGATGCACCTCGGTTTGCTGCGCGGCGCCCTGCACCAGCTCGGCGCCCCGGTCACCGCCCGCCGCCTGCACCCCTTCGTCGAACCCGACATGTGCGTGGCCCACCTGGGTCCGTCCTGAGCGGCAGTCTGCGCGGGTGACGGCTACGACGAGACGGGTGCGGCCGCGAAATGGGTCACGAGCGCGCGGCAGAACGCTGGGAGATCGTGCGGGTTACGGCTGGAGACCAGGTTGCCGTCGATAACGACTTCTTCGTCGACGACGGTGCCGCCGGCGTTGCGGATGTCGGTGCGGATGCTCGGGTAGCTGGTCAGGGTCCGCCCGCGGACGACGTCGGCTTCGACGAGCGTCCACGGTCCGTGACAGATCACGCCGACCGGCTTGCCGGATTCGACGAAGTCCCGCACGAACGCCACCGCGGCGCGGTCTTGCCGCAGCGTGTCCGGGTTGACTGCACCGCCGGGCAAGATCAGCGCGTCGTAGTCGTCGACCGAAACCTCGGAGACCACCCGGTCCACGTCGAACTGGTCAGCCGGCTCGATGTCATGGTTGGTGGCCTGAATGGTGCCCGGCTTCAGTGATACCAGCTCGGCGACTGCGCCGGCGTCGGTGACCGCCTGCCGCGGCTCCACCAGCTCCTTCTGCTCCACGCCCCGGGCGGCCAAGATGGCCACCCGGCGACCAGTCAAGCTTTCTGCCATGCGCTAGGCGTACCCGTGCGAGCAGGCCAGCAAACCGGAAGTGAGCCGGTGCCCACTCACCAGTCGCCACCGCCTGAGTCGTTGGAACCCCCGCCGGCGTCGCCGCCGAAGTCACTGTCCTGGCCGACGACCCAGTCGCCCTGATCTGCGGAGTCGTACTGGCCGCGATCGCGGTCGTACATCATTTCGTCGTGGCGGAACTGCTGTTCCTCGCCTTGCATCTTGCCCAGTTCGTAGCCGAGCAATCCGCCACCGACCGCACCGATCGCCCCAGCTGCTCCGGGTCCCATTCCGGAGCGGTAAGGCCGGCCATATTCATCGTAAGGCGAGCCATAGTTAGGGTAGGAGCCCATCGGTGGTGGACCGCCGGTCATCGGTCCAGTGCGCAAGCGCCCGAAACCGGACCGGATACGGCGGCGTAGCAATACCACCACAGCCACGATCGCTCCCAGCAACAGGATGATTGGCAGCAAACCAATGCCTACCGAATGGGTCACCACCCGCTGCGCGGGTGCGCGACCCCGGTGGGCTGCTTGCAAGGTAGTGCGCAGGTTGTCCAGAGCGGCGGTGACCGCCGATGTATAGTCGCGGCTACTCTGCATCGTGGCGACGAACGCTCTATTCGCGTTCGATTCTGCTGCGAGTGCGGCATTTTGTGAGATGCCGGCCTGCGAGCCGATCTGGACCGTCTCGTGACGAGATTGCGTGTTGATGCCCAGTACAATAGGGAACGTCGAGCTGACTTTGTTCCGGACGTCGGTATCGAACGTCGATTTGCTCGTCGCATCCTGCGTCGTGGTCCAGATATAGATCCCGACGGGCAGCGTAGCTGCATCGTTTTGTACCACCGTGGCATTCAATACATGAGCGTCGTCCTCAATCTGGGCGGTGCCCGCCCATGCCGGTGCTGCCACGGCTAACACGGTGACCAGCGCCGCAACCGGCACGGTAAGTCGAATAGCGCTACTGCGCATCCTCACGTCGACCCCTCTGCTTCATCGAAGGTTGGGAGGCTCAAACCCAGTATCCGCGTGGACGATCGGCCGTACCGGCCCTGAGGCTTGTGGGCTACCACGATCAGTGCCTAGCACCAGGCTACTTTAATCACGATATGGTTACAATCGGTGGGTGGTAGCCCTGCCGGGGTACGGTTTCGCCCACCTGAACGCCGCCACGGCGGGGGTTCTTGCCGAAGTTCGTCGCTGTCGGTGATAACCCGTGGCACCCTATCCGCCCGGCCATCGTCCGCGTTGTGCGGCCAGCCCCGGGCGGGAGTCCCCCAGTCGAACCCGCTTACCCGCCAGCACCGCTGATCGGCGCCGTGCGTCAGCGGGCTGGACGATCGTTTCCTGACGTTGTTTGCCTGCGCAAATAAAAAAATGACCACTCCCCGTAACCAAATGTAGGAGGGCCGGTATGTGCTTTTGCACATTCGTACTAAGGTTGATGACGTCACACAACGGTTGGCTAGGACTAAAGCGACGATGCACCCGGATCGCCTCCCGCCAAATACTGACCGTAACTTGAGTAGCTCCAGTTGCCAGCGATGCATGTTCGTAGTACGAGTGAACAGGTGACGGTTCATCGTGTGACCGGCCGAGGGCGGACCGATCAGCACGATCTAAACTGGGGCGCGGATTCGCCGTAGGTGCCGTCACGGCGTGAAAGCCGCTTCGGGGCTTCATTTCCCTCGAGCGGATGGACGCATCGAGCATCACCCGGGACAAATCGTCCTGGGAGATGAAGTTACAAGGAGGGGCGAATGAAGGTCTCAGAAGTCTTCTCAATGGGCGGTGGCCGTGGCTGCGGCGGCTGCGACTGTGGCGGTGGTTACAGCGGCGGCGGTTACCGTTCCAGTAGGTACGGTGGCTACAACAACCGCCACTACTCCAATAGCTCCTATCGGGGCGGCTATGGCGACGGTGGGCGCCGTGGTGATGGATACGGTCGCGGCCGCCACGGCAGCCTGATCGACCTCGACCTCGACATTCTCTAGGAATACTAGCATTCGCAAGTAATAGTGGTGGCCCTTACTC
>DASQVU010000558.1:0-2061 GCA_035640615.1 Pseudonocardiaceae bacterium | reverse complement strand
AATTCAAGTACTACGACGATCCGGGATGATGCACTGAGGTGCTCCGGTGCTATTGCACCGAATGCCACTCACGAGCTTGTGCGTCGGTCAGGGCAGCCACCTGGTCGATGATCACTCGCAGCCTTGCGCTGTCACTGCTGGCCTGCTGCCACGCTGGGCGCAGGGCGGGGTCCAGTGCCTCCGGTGCGCGCCGCACCAGAGCCGTGCACAGCTCGGCCAGTAAGTGCCGTTGCTCGGCCTGCACCGTCAACCGGTGGGGGTCACTCATGACGAAACGCAAGGCCATCGCCTTGAGCAGGGCGACCTCCGCGGCCACCTGACTCGGGATGACGAGGTCGGCGCGGTAACGCCGCAGCGGGCCAGGCCCGAACCGGGCCAGCGTCGCTGATACCACTGCCGACACGAAGCGTCCTACCAGCTCGCTGGTGAGCTCTTTGAGCGCGACCTGGGCCGCGAGCGAGCCGTCGTAGCGCTGCAAGGCGTCAACGACTTCGAGGGCCAGCAGCCCCTCTGCTGCGGCCTCCAACTCGGTAGTGGGCAGCCGGCTGAAGTGTTGGGCGGCAAGTTCGGCGAGCAAGCCCCGCTGCATCGGATCGGCCAGCGTGTGCAACGAGATGCGGCCGGCCAGGATCCCGTCCTCTACGTCATGCACCGAGTAGGCGACATCATCGGCCCAGTCCATTACCTGCGCTTCCAGGCATCGCCTGCCGTCGGGCGCGCCGTCGCGCACCCAGCTGAACACCGCCTCGTCATCATCGTAGAAACCAAACTTGACCTTCCCCCTGCCGCGTGGCCACGGATACTTCACGGTGGCATCCAGCGATGTCCTAGTGAGGTTGAGCCCGTAGCCGCGCCCGGTCGCGGGGTCTATCAACTTGGGCTCCAACCGGGTGAGGATCCGGAAGGTCTGCGCGTTGGCTTCAAAGCCACCGCAGCCGGCGGCGACCTCGTTGAGCAGTTGCTCGCCGTTGTGCCCGAAGGGAGGGTGGCCGATGTCGTGCGCCAATCCGGCCGTCTCGACCACATCTGGGTCACAACCCAGCTCCACAGCGATCCCGCGGCCGATCTGGGCGACCTCCAGCGAGTGCGTCAGCCGGGTCCTGGGTACGTCGCCCTCCCCCGGCCCTACCACCTGGGTCTTACCCGCCAGCCGTCGCAGCGCCGCGGAGTGCAGCACGCGGGCTCGGTCACGGGCGAACGGGCTACGGCGTTCCGGTGCCGATCCGGGCAGGGCGGCCCGCTTGGCCGGCTCGGAGATCATCCGCGCCCGGTCATGCTCGGTGTAGCAGTCGCCCGCCACCGAGATCACCCGAGATCGGTGCCGTACGGCCCAGCCGGGGCATGGGTGAACCGGTAATGCAGCAACGCCGCACTCTCCCGGACGATGTACTGGGCCTGGATGGTTCGAGTCTGCACGATCGGCCCGCTCCGGGTTGGTGAGGTCCAGGAGGTCAGCCCCAGGTCGTCGGCCATCGTGCGGGCCCGCAGCGAGTGCCATGGATCGCTGACGATCACCGCGGTGTGCCAGCCGTTGGCTCCCGCTCGCCGCGCCACTGCTTCAAGGCTTTCCAGGGTGTCGCGGCCCTCTCCGATCGGCACCACGGCGTTTTTGGGAACCCCGTAGGACGTCAGGTAATTGCGCCCGGCTTCGGCCTCAGTGTAGGTATCGCCGACGCGCCGACCACCAACCGTGACGATCACCGGCGCGAGGCCATCACGCCACAGCCGTGCGGCGTGGTCGAGCCGGGAACTCAACACGTCTGATGGTGTCCCGTCGTATTGGGCAGCCCCTAGCACCACCACAACGTCGGCTTTGTGGCGATCGTCGACTCGAGCTACCTGCCACACCCGGAACATCGTCCCGCCAACGATCAGGGCACCCACCAGCACCGCGCCGAGGACCAGCCGGGTCAGCACGATGGGCAGGAATCCGCGGCGGGCGTCGCTGGACTGCCGGCTCAGCGCTCACCCACCGATGCGGCCCGTCGCGGCAGACAGCGGCCCACCGGTACGTCCCCGCCGCACGGCGATGACCTCGGCGACGACAGAGACCGCCGTCTC
>DASQVU010000557.1:0-3159 GCA_035640615.1 Pseudonocardiaceae bacterium | reverse complement strand
CCCCAGCGGCCCCCGCCCGACCGATCTCCCAAGTCGATCTGCACTCGGCGCAGGCCACCGCCACCGGGGTGGCCGAACTCGACCGGGTACTTGGTGGTGGTCTGGTGCCCGGCGCGGTCGTGCTGCTGGCCGGCGAACCGGGAGTAGGCAAGTCCACCCTGCTGTTGGAGGTCGCCCACCGCTGCGCGACCGCAGGGCGGCGGGCGCTCTACGTCACCGGCGAGGAGTCAGCCGGCCAGGTCCGGCTGCGCGCGCAACGCACCGGCGCGCTACACGACGAGCTGTACCTCACGGCCGAATCGGATCTGGCCGCCGTGCTGGAGCACCTCGATACCGTCGACCCCAAGCTGCTTATCGTCGACTCGGTGCAGACGATGTCCTGCCTTGGCGTGGAGGGCAGCCCGGGCGGGGTGTCGCAGGTCCGGGCCGTGGCCAGCGCGCTGATCACCACTGCCAAGCAGCGGGGACTGCCGGTGGTGCTGGTCGGGCACGTCACCAAGGACGGCACGGTCGCCGGGCCACGGCTCCTGGAACACCTGGTGGACGTGGTGCTGAGCTTCGACGGTGACCGCCATTCCACGCTGCGCCTGGTCCGCGGGGTGAAAAACCGGTTCGGGGCGGCCGACGAGATCGGCTGTTTCGAACTCACCGACGATGGCATCGTCGGGCTGCCCGACCCGTCCGGGTTGTTTCTCAGCCACCGCGACGGCGCAGTGTCCGGCACCGCGGTGACGGTCGTTGTCGAGGGTAAACGGCCACTGCTGGGCGAGATCCAAGCTCTGGTGGCGGAGTCCTCGCTGGCCAACCCGCGGCGGGCGGTCAGCGGGCTGGACTCGTCGAGGGTGGCGATGGTGCTGGCGGTCATCGAGCGCCGCGGTGGGGTGAAGCTGGCCGGATCAGACGTCTACAGCGCGACGGTGGGCGGGATGCGGGTCGTGGAGCCGGCCGCCGATCTCGCCGTCGCGCTTGCCGTCGCTTCGGCGGCTAGCGACATGCTGCTGCCTCCGCGGACCGTGGCGATCGGGGAAGTCGGGCTCGCCGGCGAGGTCAGGCCCGTGACGGCGCTGCGCCGGCGGCTTGCCGAAGCCGCCCGGCTCGGTTTCCAGCACGCGCTCGTGCCGCCGGAGGCGGCCCCAGACCAGGGCTGCGCTCCACCGGCAGGAATGCGACTGCACGTGGTACCCGACGTGGCCTCGGCTTTGCGGTGGCTGCGTCTGTAATAGCGTCCGCACCCGTTGGCGACGAGCATTGCCGTCGATGAGATCAACTGGCGTGCAGGCTGAAGGTGCGCCGGTAGGTCTGCGGAGTGGTGCCCACCTGGCGCCGGAAATGGTGGCGCAGTAGGTCAGCGGTGCCGAAACCGGTCCGGCGGGCGATCTCATCGATGGTGAGGTCATCTTCCTCAAGCAGTTCCTGGCTGAGCAGGATCCGGTGCCGGATCAACCAGCGCTGCGGGGTAGTCCCGGTGGCGATGGCGAAGCGACGCGCGAATGTCCGGGGCGACATATGAGCCCGCTCGGCCAGGCTCTCGACGGTGATCTGATGGTGCAGGTGAGCCTGCATCCAGGCCAGCAACGGCGCGAGATCGTCACCGTCGCCGGCACGGCGAGGTACCGGAGTCCGGATGTATTGGGATTGCCCGCCATCGCGATGGGGCGGTACGACCATGCGGCGAGCGATGGCATTGGCGACCTGGGCGCCCAGCTGGTGGCGGACGACGTAGAGACAGGCGTCGATGCCGGCCGCAGTGCCGGCACTGGTGATGATCGGCCCGTCGTGGACATAAAGCCGATCGGGCTCGACCCGCAGGCCGGGAAACCGGCGAGCGAGTGCGTCGGCGTAATACCAGTGGCAGGTGATCCGCCGGTTCTCCAGCAAGCCGGCCGCGGCCAGGAGGAATACCCCCGAGCACACGCTGAGCACGGTGGCACCGCGCTCAAGGGCTCCGCGCAGCGCAGCGGTGACCCCGGCAGGAGCGGCCACGTCGCCGGTCTCCCATGCCGGCACCACCACCAGGTCCGCGCTGGCGACGCGGTCCAGCCCGTGACCGACGTGCAGGGACGTGCCGCCGAGGGCTGGCAGCGAGCAACCGCGCCTGGCCGCACAGACGGCGAAGTCGAACGCGCTGGCCCTGACGCTCGCCGCGATCTGCTATGCCGCCGCTTGCCGCTACGGCGTGACCACCCGGAACGGGCGGTACTGGCGGGCGCACACGCCTTGGGGTGATCTGGTGGCGATCCGCCGCGCCCTGGTTCGGGTGGCTGACGACCTGCGGGAACTTGACGAGCGTCGGGCCCTGCTGGAGCGGCCGTGGGAGGAGGAGTTCCTGCACTGGGCCCGCAACGAGCGGGGTTGGCACCTGCACGGGCACGTCGCGCCCCCACCGCGACGGCGAACCAAAAGCGTCACCTCGCGAGGCTGGTGTCCGGGACTGGCTAGGGCTCGGGCAGATAGCGTCGCATCAGCCAGCGGCTGCGGCCGGCACTCCGGGCCGACGTTTCGATGACCCGACCAACCCTGCTCGCTCAGACATCGATGTGGTTGCACCGACAACCCGGACGGCTTTTTTGCCTCGATGAGCCGCCTGTGAAGTGAGTGATCTACCTTCTCGGCGGCAGTTGTTGGAGTACCCACCTGTTGCCGTCCGGGTCACTGAAGGTGACGAACGATCCCCACGGCTGCACGTCTACCTCGCTGACCGCTACGCCCTTACTGGCGAGCTCCTTTCGCGCAGCGGCGACGTCCTCCACGACTACTTGGAGCCCGCGCTGGGAGCCTGGTGGCATCTCCGTGATGCCGGTGCCCATAGCGATCGAGCAGGCAGATCCGGGAGGGGTGAGCTGCACGAAGCGCAGGGTGTCCGTGACCTGATGGTCGACATCGGCGTGGAAACCGACCTGCTCGACGTAGAACGCCTTGGCTCGGTCGACATCAGTCACGGGAACGAACACCAATTCGAGTTTCCAATCCATGACCGCAACGTATCGATGGACTCTGACAACGTCGGCCGATGCGCTGGCTAGGGCTTGTTCAGCCGCTCGGCGAGGATGCGCAGTGCCTTGCGCGGGCTCGTTCGGAGGACTAGCCCGGCGAACTTGTTCTGCATGCCGGGGATTGCGATGATCCGGCCGCGCAGCATCGAGCGGTAACCGTATCGTG
>DASQVU010000556.1:0-3607 GCA_035640615.1 Pseudonocardiaceae bacterium | reverse complement strand
CCCGCCATGTCAACGCCTACGCCATCCACGCCCAGATTCCCCGAGCCGCCTGACAAGTTGACACAAATGGGGAGAACCCAGGGACCGAAGATCGTTAGGTGAGTCCCACGTAGGTGGTCTCTCCGAGGAACGCGCCGACGTTGCGTGCGGCGAACTCGGAGAAGGTCGTCGGGTTTAGGCCCAGCGCTTCGTGGGTCTCCAGGTGGATTACCGACTCCCGTCCCAGTAGGCGTTCGCCGGTCTGGGCATCGAGCGCGCGTACGAAGAACTCGGGCACGCCGGCGGCGCGCAGTGCCGCGTTCCTGTCCTCGCGCTGGACCTCGACGTATCGGATGGTACGACCGGTGGCCTCACCGATCTTCTGAGCGATCTGGTGCATGTTCAGTGCTTCGGGCCCGGACAGGGCGTAGGTCTTGCCCTTATGGCCCGAGGTGGTCAGCAGGAGGAAGGCGACCCGGGCGATGTCGATGATGTCGACGGGGACCAGCCGGGCGTCTTGGAACGGCAGGAACAGCGCGCCTTGAGCCAGGATCGTCCGAAGCTCCCTGAGGTATTCGGTCATGAACTGGCTCGGCCGCAAGTGGGTCCACGAGAGCCCGGAGTCCTGCAGGTAGGACTCGATCTCGGCGTGCATGGCGCCGAAAATGAACGGCGTGCCGATGTCCGCGGCGCTCAGACCCGACAACTTCACGATGTGCTCGACGTCTGAGCTCTTGGCAGCATCGATGAAGCTGGTCTGCGCCTCCACCAGGTGAGTATCGGGCGAGGACAGCAAAAACGCCCGGTCCACGCCCTCCAGGGCGCCGCGCAGGGTCTGCGGGCGCAGCAGGTCGCCTTCCACGACCTCGACGGTGGGAAAGGCCCGGAGGGCCGCGGCGCGGGTGGGGTTTCGCACCAGCACGCGCACGGGATGCCCGGCGCGGATGAACTCGCGGACGATAGCCGAGCCGGTCAGGCCGGTGGCGCCGGTGACGAGGATGGATCCGCCGCTCGGATGTGCTGAATTCATGGGGTTGATGCCTCCTAGTGTTGAGCGCTGGTTCCGGCCGGGTCCGGGGCTGTGTCGTTGGTTGGGCCGGTCACGAACGCGCCTGAGCCGGTTCGGGGTCCAGTGGTCGCAGTCCTTGTGCCGTGAGCAGGTAGGCCGCTGCGGTGTAGGTGTCCTCGACGACGAGGTCGCGGATGCCGGCGGCGGCCTGCTCGGTGGCCAGTAGCCCGCCCAAGCCCTCGACGAGTTGTGTCTCGCTGACCCCGGACTGAGCGGCGTAGGCCTGGGTGTACACGCGCCCGAGGTCCGTCGCTGGCGTGAGCGCGGGAAGGACGGCCACGAAGCGGATGGCCGATCCAATTCGCCGGGCTTCCAGGGCGGCGTACGAGCTGATGATCGTGATGGTCGCCTTCGCGCCTGCGTAACCGCCGCTGAGCGGTGATCCGCGCAGCGCTGCGCCGCTGGACAGGCTGACGACCACCGATCCCGGTTCGAGGGGGGCCTGCAGGGCCGCGCGGGTGAAGTTGAATACGTGGCGGACGTCGACGTTCCAGTTGGTGCTGAAGCCGTCCCAGGTCTGTTCCAGCAGTGACCCGACGGGCGGGGCGGCGCCGGCGTTGAGGACCAGCGTTCGCGGCCGGTACCGGGCGATGAGCCGCCCCGGCAACAACGGATCGGTGACGTCAGCCATCACGGAGTGGAAGGTGTCGCCGAGTCTGGCGCGCAGCTCGTGCAGCGCTGTCTCGCCGCGGGCGACGCCGATGACGCGGGCGCCTCGCTCGGCCAGCGCGATGGCGGTGGCCCGCCCGAAGCCACGGCTTGCGCCGGTGACGACCGCGGTGCTTCCGGACAGGTCGCGTGTGGACATGTCGTATCTCCTCCAGTCCAGGTGGTAGCAGGTGCCGGTGGCGGCTCCCCCAACTGTTGAAACCCCGCGCGGCCGGCGAAGTCAGCGATGAGTTCGGCGCGCGGCCGGTGTTTCGATGTGAAGCAGGTGACCACGCGGACGTCCGGGAGGGACCGATGGGCGAATCGATGCTGCAACGAGCGCGAGCGGGTGACGGCCCCGCCTTTGAGGAGTTGGTCAGCCCGTACCGGCGGCAGCTGCACATGCACTGCTACCGGCTCCTCGGCTCGTTCCAGGACGCCGAGGACGTGCTGCAGGAGACGCTGCTGTCCGCGTGGCGAGCGCTCGACCGCTTCGACGGAGGGTCGCTGCGCGCCTGGCTCTACCGCATCGCCACCAACCGCTGCCGCAACTACCTGCGAGATGCATCTCGCCGACCGAAGGTCGCCACCATGTCCGAACCGACATCGCCGTTGACGAACGCGGCACACTCCGACGATCCCTGGTGGATCGAGCCCTACCCGGATGCGCTCATCGACGACATCGCTCCCGGCCCGGAGGCCCGCTACGACGCCCGCGAATCCATCGCGCTGTCGTTCGTGGTCGGGCTCCAGCAGCTACCCACCCAGCAACGGGCCGCGCTGGTCCTGCGGGACGTGCTCGGCTACTCCGCCGCTGAGGTCGCCCAGATGCTCGATTCGACTCCGGCGTCGGTCAACAGCGCGTTGCAACGGGCCCGCGCCGTCCTGCCCCACTCCCGCGATCTCGACCGCGTGTCACTACCACGCACTAAGCCCGCAGCCGACGTCGTCGCCCGGTTCGTCGACGCGTTCCAGCAAGGCGATCTCGACGGAGTCGTCGCGCTGCTCACCGACAATGCCAAGGTCACCATGCCCCCCGAGCCCTTCGAGTTCCGCGGCCGGGACGCGATCGCGGCCTTCTACCGCACGCAGGGCCTCTGGGGACAGCCGATCAAGCTGGTACCCACCAACGCCAACCACCAGCCGGCGTTCGGCTACTACCTCCCCGACCCTCACGCGGACATCCTCCGGGCGGGTGGGATCCTCGTCCTCACGGTCGCGGCCGACCAGATCTCGGCCATCACCCGGTTCGCTGACCGAGGTCTACTGGCCCGGTTCGGGCTACCGCGCACGATCCCGAGCACGTGACGATCACCGACCCCCACCCAGCACTAGAATCGGGATAATCGGCCCGCCGGAACCACCATTAGCGAGATAGTCCCGGCAACCTTGATCTAGAAGGGATGTCCGTGGGTCAATCCACCGCAGCACGCGGCAACGGTCCCGACACCCGCGCTGACGGCCTAAGAGAAGCGCGAAAGACCGACCCCGAACCCCACCCCAGCCTGCCCTTTCACCGAAGGGCTAACGAGCCGTCTTGTGGCCGGTCGAGACTCCCGACCGCAAGTTGATCATTCTGCCCGGACGCTAACGGCTCGTCAGGTGTTTGGTGTAGCTCCCAACCGCTGCGGGACATGGTGCTAGACCCCGACCGATGGCAGATCGTTTCGACCTTGCGCGGCGTCACAGTTTGTCTCTGTGGCATGGCTGGGTGGTTTCATAGTTTGCTGTCCGGGTGGGACAATCGCCGGTGGCCGCCGATGCGGGGATGGTGGGTCGCGCGTTCGAGCGCGCGGAGCTGGCGGCGGCTTTGGACGACGCGCGAGCGGGTTGTGGGCGCAGCGTGTTGGTGGTGGGCGAGGCGGGGATGGGCAAGCAGCAGGGAAAGCTTCTGCTGACGACTCGGGGACG
>DASQVU010000555.1:0-4689 GCA_035640615.1 Pseudonocardiaceae bacterium | reverse complement strand
CACAGGCACGGCCTTCGATCTTGACGGTCGCGGTCCGGCCCGCGGCTGCTGCCTTGTCGACGCCGCGGCGCTGGGCTCGCTGGCTGCAGCTATCGGCGCCGGCCCTACGCCGCTAAGACCATCGGGAAATCGTATGGGGCTATAAGTCGGCGCAAAATCCGCACGCCAACCTTGTGGCCGGGACCGTGCGTGGTCGACCTGCGCGCCATCACGACCGTCCGCAGATACGCCGAGGAGCTGGTCGGGCGCAGGCTGGCCCGGCCCAACCGCGCAAGATGGCCGGCAGAGGCGCCCTACCGGAGGCATCCCGTGTTCGTTGCGCAACACGTCACCGCGACGTGCTGGCGCACCTGCCTGGCGCGCTGGCACAACATCCCCGGCTGGGCACACGCTCGACGACGCCGAGCGAGGCTACGTCGTGGAGGCGATCTGCCGGTGGATCGGCGGGGCAGTATGCCCCATCGCCCGCCGCCGTGATCGGATCAAGGCATCACCGGGGCTGACGCGCCTTGGCGGCGGGCGAACGATTTCCCCGCCACCCCAAGGGGACGGGCCACCGGCCTGACCTGTCGTTGCCTCTGGTGAGCCCCGCACGGGATCCCGAAGCCACAGCGCTCACCCGAAAATAGGGCAATATCATTGCTCGGCGTGCGCGCATCCACCACCTGCGCTGACCGGCACACAGCAGAAAACTTCGCCGGCCACGTCCCACTCACCATTCGCTGCCCATGAGTGGGACCACGCCGGAAAAAAGTGCCTTCCATCGGGAGTCCCAGATGACCTGTCCGGCTACCCCGCCGTGATCAATCGGAAGCGGCTCGCGCAATATGTGCGGTTGACACCTCGGAGGGTCACCGCGCGGGTCTTGATTCCCTAGCACCGTTACTGTGCCTTACTGGCTGTCCGCATCAGTTCCGGTGGCACACGCAGGGCGTGTTGCGGTTCGGGTGGGCCGACTATGTCAGGGTGCAGGATACGCGCCAGGATTTCGGCGCCGTCGATGACCCGGGGCCCCGGTCGACTGAAATACGAGGTCGCGTCGAGTACCCATACGTTGCCGTTTTTGACCGCGGGCAGTTCTGGCCAGCAGTGGGGTAATTGGGCTTTAGGCAGCTCACGCAGCGTGTCGACGGCATAGAAGCCACAAGGGGCCAGCACGATGACCTCCGGGGCGTAGGCGCGGATCTCCTCCGCAGTGGTCGTTCGAGACGCTGCGCCTGCGGTACCGAATCCCGCATCACCCCCGGCAACGCTCACTTGCTGGGGTACCCAGTGCCCTGGCGCAAAGGGCGGCTCCAGCCATTCCAGGACCAGGGTGCGCGGGCGGCGGGTGACTTTTGATAACGATTTCTCCAGGGCATCGAGTCGGGCGCGCAGGCTCTGTACCAATATTTCTGCCTCGGTCCGGCGGCCGGTCAGCTGACCAACGGTGCCGATGTTGGCCAGGATGTCGGCAATGGTGGCCGGCTCTAGGGAGACAACCGTGACGTCGGTGTCCAGCATGCGCGCCGCCTGCACCACGGTGCGGTAGCTGACCGCGCACACCTGGCACAGCTCCTGGGTCAGGATCAGCTCCGGAGCCAGTGATCGCAGCCGGACCTCATCCAGGTCGTAGATGCAGCCGTGCCCATCCAGTTGCGAGCGCACCGCGTGGTCGATTTCCGCACTGTTCATGGTTTGCCGCGAGATGCGGCTGGCAGTCAATCGAGGCTTGCGCTCGACCCCGCTGGGATAGTCACACTCGTGGGTCACGCCGACCAACGAGTCGACCAGTCCCAAGGCGCACACGATCTCGGTCGCAGACGGAAGCAGCGACACGATCCGAGGTACCCGCGCTGTCATCGGCACCACCGCAGCCAGCTCAGCTCGCAGGCTCGAAGTACTGGCGCGGTATGCCCAGCACAGCCGTCCCAGCTCCGGGGAAGTCTCCAGATAGAGTAATCACCCTCGTCCCCACCCCTCAAATGCCTTACTGAACAGTATGCCCCGCCGAAAAAGCCCGGTCATCGATGACTCGACTAACGCGAGTAAGTCGCCGTCGGACAGTGGCAGTGGTTCCTCACATCTCAGGATCAATCATGGCCAATGATCCACCGCGCTCGTACTGTTGACCAAGACCGATCTATCCATACTTGTGCCGCTGAGAGTACGGCCTGCCGAGCACGGTAAGCGGATCTGATGCATCGACGGATGGTGGGCTTGGAAAACTGCCGATACCCGTGGGCAAGTCTTCAAGCAGGCCGTGTTGTCCGGGGTAACGCGCGCAATTACTGCATCTCAACCGACGGCTACGAGCGGGCCCCGGCCGGGCTAGGTGCACGAAGCGGCAGACACAACGCGTACCACCCGAGCACATCGCTACCCGCTACCCACGAGAGAACCTATAGCCGCATCACGATCCGCTTTGCCGCGGACCGCGCAGGGTGAACAGCTGCTCGACGGAGGGACCCGCCGGCCGCTGCAACGCGACCAGCGCGTGCCTGGGCTGCTGGGCCGTTGCGCGTGGGTATATAGCCGCCATCAGCGTCGGTTGGCGGATGCTTCGGTTGGTGGTCGTCCGGTGGGGCACCGTTGCGTTGATGGAACGGTTGACGCGGTTGTCGTGCCCGAGGACGTGCGCGCCTGGGTGACGGTGCGGAAGGTCGGGAATTGACCTGTCATGGCTGCCGCGCGCAGCGCCGACTGCACGGCGGACTCCTCGTTGTAGACCATGCTGAGGGCCACCGAGAGGGTCTTTGACCGGTCGAGGGCGCAGTCGAGCACGTGTAGCCCAGCGACACCCAGGAAACTCACGGCCGTCAAGTCGAGGATGAGCGCGGCTGGCTGTCCCTCAAGCTCGCGGTGCAAACACGTGCTCAACTTCGGCGCCGTTACGGAATCGATTTCGCCGGTCACCCCAACGACGACTACATCCTCAGCCGGCCGATCCACCCGAACGCTCAACATGCCCTTCACACTCCCGGGCTGCGCCACGCCGAGCTCTGCCGCGACCAACACTGCCCAAACCACTCAAACGGCAAAGAAAGCCACGCTATTCCGCACGGCGGCGGCCGAAAAAACCCACGGGTGCTCCAACAGCGTGGTGACCCTGGACGGGCAGCGCGAGCGGATCCGCAGGACCATCGATGCGGCAGTTGATCACGGCGTGACGCGCAAGCTGGGGTGATGCTCTCGCACAACTCGTGTCCGAAATCAGCGTCGCCAGGTTTACGCGACACCCCGGCCGGCTACGGTTTGCGTCTCAGAGTGTTGCGGACAGAGGTCTCCGGGCCGTAGCTGTCAGCTGCTGCGAGCATGGGCCCCCTGAGGTGTGGTTCCGCCACAAGCATGGGACCAGGGGCTTGCCGGTAGTGGAACGGCTTTGTTGCCTTGTTTGATCGCAGTCCCGCGGAGTCGATTTGCTGGTCGGGGTCACACTGCTTGAGCGAGCTCATCGAAGGCCGCTGCGACACGCAGCTTTGGTGCAGAATCGGCCGCGAGTTCGTAGTGGCCACGGCGAATGTTCTGGATGAACGCATGCCCGGCGATGACCGCTCTGGCGCCGACGTCGGTCTTCAGGCCCCGCATCGGTCGCAGCCGTCGTTTTAACGGGGCTGTTGCGTCTTCGGCCAGCACTGCGGTCTCACCGTCGCTGCGCCATGGTTATCGAGCCACCTGGTTGGCGTTGCCGCGACCAGATCGCCGGTCAGGACCAGACGGGGCAGTGGAGTAGGTCATGATCCGTCATGGGATTGGATCCACTCGTCAAGTTGGCGAGCTCGGTCGAGCTCACCCAAGGCGCGCAGGTCGACGGCAAGGTTGTGGGCGGAGCGCAGAGTGTGGGGATGCTCATCGCCCAACACTCGGCGCCGACGAATCAGGGTGTCCTCGTTGAGCTCGCGGGCTCGCTCGTGCTGACCCAGCGCGCTCAGGCCGGCGGCAAGGTTTTCAGTCGAGCGCAGGATGGCGGGGTGCTCATCGCCCAGCACCCGGCGCCGGCGGGTCTGGGCGTCCTGACGAATTTGACGGGCCTGCTCGTGTTGCCCCATCGCGCGCAGGTCACCGGCGAGGTTGCGGGCCGAACGGAGGGTGTCGGGGTGCTCATCGCCCAGCACCCGGCGCCGGCGGGTCAGCGTGTCGTCATGTAATTGGCGGGCCTGCTCATGCTCACCTAGCCCGCGCAGGCCAGCGGCAAGACTGTGGGCCAAGCGCAAGGTGACGGGGTGGTCTTCGCCCAACACCCGGCGATAGTGAGTCAGGGAGTGATCCATCGAATTGCTGCCTCCACCGGTCCTCGACCGTCGTCGTAGTTGGTGCCGCAGCGCGCCGATCACCTCAACGAACTCTTCGCAAAGCTCAGCACGTCGCCGATCACGTCGCCCCGTTGAGGCAGGTAGCGACCTGCGAGGCGGACGAGTTGGCAAGCTGACTCCAGAGTGCCGATCACCGCGGTAGCCGGTCAAGGTCCTCGTTTGAGCTGGCGACCCAATCGAAATCACCCACCGCGTTCCACGTCAATGTCATCAAGGGCCATGGTGTGGTGATGGCCACCGCCCGCGGACAACCGTGCGAAGGCAACCCTTTCGCGCGAAATCCATCAGCTGGACCGGTCAATCGCTGGCTAATCCAAATTGCGACGGACTCTGGACGCGACGGAACACGAAAGCAGTTCGCGTTCGCCGACACGGTGCCGGGAGCCTTGACTTACTC
>DASQVU010000554.1:0-2222 GCA_035640615.1 Pseudonocardiaceae bacterium | reverse complement strand
GCGCGTCGGGCTCGACCACGTCGAGGATCTCGCCGAAGACCTTCTTCTTCAGCGTCGGGTCCTCGAATACCGCCTCGATCACCAGGTCGCAGCCCTTGAGATCGGCGACGTCTGCGGTCGGGGTGATCCGGGCCAGCAGCTGGTCGCGCTGATCTGGGGTCGACCGGCCCCGGGACACGGCCTTGTCCAGCAGCTTGACCGAGTAGGCCTTGCCTTTCTCAGCGGATGTCAGGTCGACGTCTTTGAGCACAACGTCCATGCCGGCCCGGGCACAGCTGTAAGCGATGCCGGCACCCATCATCCCGGCGCCGAGCACGCCGACCTTGCGGAAGGTGCGCTGGGGGTAACCGTCGGGCCGGCTGCCGCCCTTGTTGATGTGCTGCAGGTCGAAGAAGAACGCCTTGATCATGTTCTTGGCAACCTGGCCGGTGGCCAGATCCAGGAAGTAGCGGGTCTCGATCTGCAGCGCGGTGTCGAAGTCCACCTGAGTGCCTTCGACCGCGGCGCACAGGATGTGGTGCGGGGCTGGCATCGGCGCGCCCTTGAGCTGCTTGCGCAACGTGGCCGGGAACGCCGGCAGCATCTGCGCCAGCTGCGGGGTCGCTGGAGTACCGCCGGGGATCTTGTAGCCCCGGACATCCCAGGGCTGCTGCGCACGCGGGTGCGCGGCAATCCACTCGCGGGCCCTGGTGAACATCTCTTCTGGGTTGGCGACCACTTCGTCGACGATGCCGAGCTGCTCGGCTTGCGCCGGACGGAGCTGCTGGCCCCGAGTCAGCAGCTCCGTCAGCGCGACCATCAGGCCCAGCATCCGCACCGTGCGGGTTACCCCGCCCAGCCCAGGCAGGATTCCCAGCGTCACCTCCGGGAAACCCAGCTTCGAGCCTGGCGCGTCCAGCGCGATCCGGTGGTGGCAGGCCAGCGCGAGTTCCAGACCACCACCGAGCGCGGCACCGTTGATCGCGGCGACCACCGGGCGGCCCAGCTTCTCCAGCCGCCGCAGCTGGCTTTTCACCAGCGCGATATGCGCGGCCAACTCGTGGGCTCGGTCCGGAGTGACGTTGCGCAGCGTGTTCAAGTCAGCGCCGGCGAAGAAGGTCTTCTTCGCGGACGTGATGATGACACCGGTGATCGCGTCGCGCTCAGCTTCGAGCCGGTCCAGCGTCTGGCCCATGGACGCGACAAAGCGATCGTTGATGGTGTTCGCCGACTTGCCGGGGTCATCCAGCGTCAGCGTCACAATGCCCTCAGTGGCGTCCCAACGAATGCTCTCGGTCATGCTCATCTCACATCCGCTCGATGATGGTGGCGATGCCCATGCCGCCGCCGACGCAGAGCGTGGCCAGGCCGTAGCGCAGGTCGCGGCGCTCCAGCTCGTCGATCAGCGTGCCCAGGATCATCGCCCCGGTGGCGCCCAGCGGGTGGCCCATGGCGATCGCGCCGCCGTTGACGTTGACCTTGTCGTGCGAGACGCCCATCTCGCGCATGAACCGCAGCACCACCGCGGCGAAGGCCTCGTTGACCTCGATCAGGTCAATCTGGTCGATGGTCATGCCGGCCTTGGCGAGCGCCTTGCGGGTGGCCGGCGCCGGGCCGGTCAGCATGATCGTCGGCTCCTCACCGGTGACGGCGCCGGCCACGATCCGGGCTCTTGGGGTCAGCCCGAGCTCTTGCCCGACCTGTTCGGAGCCGACCACGACCAGCGCCGCGCCGTCCACGATCCCGGAGGAGTTACCGGCGTGGTGCACGTGCTCGATGCGCTCCACCCAGTGGTAGCGCTGCAGCGCGACGGCGTCGAACCCGGCCTGCTCGCCGATGTCGGCGAAGGACGGGGTGAGCGCGGCGAGCCCCGCCATCGTGGTGTCCGGGCGCAGGTGCTCGTCGCGGTCCAGCACCACCGTGCCGGTCAGGTCGCGCACCGGGACCACCGAGCGCTGGAAGTACCCGTTACTCCACGCCTTGGCCGCACGGTGCTGCGACTCCACTGCGTAGGCGTCGACGTCCTCGCGGGTGAAGCCCTCAACGGTGGCGATCAGGTCGGCGCTGATCCCCTGCGGGACGAACCGCGCGGCGTAGGCGGTCTCCGGGTCCATGGCCCATGGACCGCCGTCGGAGCCCATCGGTACTCGGGACATCGATTCGACACCACCGGTGAGCACCAGGTCTTCCCAGCCGGAGCGGACCTTCGCCGCGCCGAGGTTGACCGCTTCCAGTCCCGATGC
>DASQVU010000553.1:0-11879 GCA_035640615.1 Pseudonocardiaceae bacterium | reverse complement strand
CCCAACCACCGTCGACCAGGAGATTCCCATCAGCAGTTTCGCCGACCAAACCTTCACGGCGCCGGCGCAGATCCGGAATTTCTGCATCATCGCCCACATCGACCACGGCAAGTCCACGCTGGCGGATCGGATGCTGCAGCTGACCGGCGTCGTCGACGAACGCACCGCCCGGGCGCAGTATCTCGACCGGATGGAGATCGAACGCGAACGCGGCATCACCATCAAGGCACAGAACGTCCGGCTGCCCTGGCAGGTCAATGGCGTCGATCACGTCCTGCACCTGATCGACACCCCCGGGCACGTGGACTTCACCTACGAGGTCTCCCGTGCGCTGGAAGCGTGCGAGGGTGCGGTGCTGCTGGTGGACGCCGCCCAGGGCATCGAGGCGCAGACGCTGGCGAACCTGTACTTGGCTCTGGAGAAAGATCTCCGAATCATCCCGGTGCTCAACAAGATCGATCTGCCCGCCGCTGAGCCGGATCGTTACGCGGCCGAGCTCGCGCACATCCTCGGCTGCCAGCCTGACGACGTGCTGCGGGTCAGCGCGAAAACCGGGCAGGGCGTCCGCGAACTGCTCGACGTGGTGGTCCAGCAGGTCCCGCCGCCAGTCGGGGACAGCACGGCACCAACCCGTGCGATGATCTTCGACTCGGTGTACGACTCCTACCGCGGCGTGGTCACCTACATCCGAGTCATAGACGGGCGGATCATTCCGCGAGACCGGATCCGAATGATGTCCACCAACGCCACCCACGAACTGCTCGAGGTCGGGATCATCTCGCCCGATCAGAAGCCGTGTGACGGCCTGGGCGTGGGGGAGGTCGGCTACCTGATGACCGGCGTCAAAGACGTCCGGCAGTCCCGCGTCGGGGACACCATCACCAGCGAGCGGGGCGGCGCAACCACGCCGCTGCCCGGCTACCGCACCCCCAAACCGATGGTCTTCGCCGGGCTGTACCCGGTAGAGGGCTCTGATTACCCGGAGCTGCGTGACGCGCTGGACAAGCTACGGCTCAACGACGCCGCACTGAGCTATGCGCCAGAGACCTCAGCCGCGCTGGGATTCGGGTTCCGCTGCGGCTTCCTGGGCCTGCTGCACCTGGAGATCACCCGCGACCGGCTGGAGCGTGAGTTCGACCTTGACCTGATCTCCACCGCGCCCAACGTGGTTTACCGGGTAGTGCGCGACGACGGCACCGAGCAGATCGTCACCAACCCGGCGGACTGGCCCAGCGGCAAGATCGCCGAGGTGTATGAGCCGGTGGTGCGCTGCACCATCATCGCGCCGTCGGACTATGTTGGCACGATCATGGAGCTGTGCCAGGGCCGCCGCGGCGCCTTGCTGGGCATGGACTACCTGTCGGCGTCGCGGGTGGAGCTGCGTTACACGCTGCCGATGGCCGAGATTGTCTTCGACTTCTTCGACGCGCTGAAATCCCGGACTCGCGGCTATGCCTCGATGGATTACGAGGAGGCCGGCGAGCAGCTTGCCGACCTGGTCAAGGTAGACATCCTGCTGCAGGGTGAGCCGGTGGACGCGTTTTCCGCGATAGTGCACCGGGAGGCCGCATACAGCTATGGCACGTCAATGGCGAGCCGGTTGCGCGAGCTCATCCCGCGCCAGCAATTCGAAGTACCCATTCAGGCCGCGATCGGCTCCCGGATCATTGCCCGGGAGACCATCCGCGCCATCCGCAAGGACGTGCTGGCCAAATGCTACGGCGGAGACATCACCCGCAAGCGCAAGCTGCTGGAAAAGCAGAAAGAGGGCAAAAAGCGGATGAAGACAATCGGCCGGGTGGAAGTCCCCCAGGAAGCTTTCGTCGCCGCCCTGTCCACGGATGACTCGGCCAAGTCCAGCGCCAGAAAGTAGCGTTCCTGAGACTGTCAGTGGGCACTGCCAGACTAGGCGTGATCTGGCAGGAGGGGACCATGACAACTATCAGGAGAGGTTCACTACCGACCGGCGTTCCCGAGCACCATCATCGTCACCCGCCTGCTGGATCGGCTGCGGCCGTACGCCTCAGCGGGTGAAGACGATTTTGCCGGCGGTGTCGCCGTCGAGCATCGCTTTGAAGCCCCGCTCGGCGTCGGACATCGGCAACTCCGCGCCGATCTGCGGCCGCAGGCCGGTGATATCCAGAAATGCCAGCAGGTCGCGGAGCTCGTCGCGAGTGCCCATAGTGGACCCGACCATGCGCAGCTGCAGGAAAAACAGCCGCTGCAGCTCGGCGCGGTCGGCGTCGCCGCTGGTGGCGCCGGAGCAGACGATAATGCCGCCAGGCTTAAGTGACTTCGCCGAATGCGACCAGGTGGCCTTGCCGACAGTCTCGAACACCGCATCCACCCGCTCGGGCAGCCGGGCACCAGGCTCGAACGCCTGGTGCGCGCCCAGCGAGCAGGCCAGTTCGCGCTTGTCGTCGGTACGCCCAGTCACCCAGACCCGCATACCGGTAGCGCGGCCCAGCTGGATCAAGGCAGTGGAGACGCCGCCCGAGGCGCCTTGCACGAGCATGGTCTGGCCGGGGCGCAGGCCGGATTTCACGAACAGCATCCGGTAAGCGGTCAGCCAGGCGGTGCCCATACAGGCGGCTTGCGCGAAGGTCAGCGACGGCGGCTTGGGCACCACGTTGCGCGCCGGCACCACGACGGTGTCCGCGAAGCTACCTTGCAATTTCTCGGTCAGCAGCGTGCGGCCCGGATCCAGCGACTCATCACCGACCCAGCCCGGACTGGTGATCACCGGGTAGATCACTACTTCGGAGCCGTCGGGCAGCGTGCCGGCCCCGTCACAACCCAGAATCATCGGAAACCGATCGGCTTTGATCCCGACCCCACGCAGTGTCCACAAGTCGTGCATGTTCAAGCTGGCCGCGGCGACGGTGACGGCCACACAGCCCTCGGGTACCGCGGGCTCAGGGCGATCTCCGATACGTAACGAGGCCAGCGGATCGGTCGGGTTCGGCGCGGCGGCGTAGACGGCGAACATGCTGCCTAACCTAGTGCGGTCGCGAGCAGGTACGTCCCGGCGAGCTACGCTTTCGCTGTGCTGTGGGCGAGGTGGGATGCGGTGGCCCACTGGTGGGACGGGGTCGAGCTGTGGCTCACCCAGCTGGGCCTTGCGCTTCAGGTGACCCTGCTCATGGTGGTCTTGCTGCCGGCCTGCTGGGGGGCTGCCCGGTTGCTGGACCGGGTCGTCGGCTTCCTTTTCGACCAGCTCGGCTCCCGCTACCGCGTAGCGGCCAGGGATGTGCGGGAAGCGCCGTGAATTCCCGTCGGCGCGTCACCGCCGCGCTGGTCGGCTTGCTCCTGTTGGTGACCGGCGGCTGGCTGGGCCACCATGCACTGGCCGATCCGCCAACCGGTGGCCAACCCGCGGCGGTCGCCTCGGCGACCGGCCTGCCGATACGGGGGTTGTCACAGCTGCCGCCGCAAGCGGCGCACGTGTGGCAGCTGATCCAGCAGGGCGGGCCCTTCCCCTACCGGCAGGACGGCAGCGTCTTCAAAAACCGGGAGGCCCGGTTGCCCTCGCGGCAGGCCGGCTTCTACCGCGAGTACACCGTCCCCGTTCTAGGAGAGCGTGATCGCGGTCCCCGCCGCTTGATCACGGGCGGTGCCGCGGAGCTGTACTACACCGGCGACCATTACGTGACCTTCGTCGCGGTCAACCCCTACGAGTAACCGGTGCTGCGTCATGTTGACGATGCCCACCGCGCGCTGGCGCAAGCCCGGGCCCGCGGCGCCGTGGTGCATCAAATCGGTCCGGTGACCAGCACGGCAGCGGCGTTGGACGCGATCGGCGCCGCGTTGGATTTTCCGGCCTGGTACGGCCGGAACCTGGATGCGTTGTATGACTGCCTGGTCGACCTGTCCTGGCAGCCGGCTGGTGAGCACGTGCTGATCTGGACTCGCCATCAGGAATTGGAGGCCGCCGACCCGCACGGGTACCGCGCGGTGCTCGCAGTACTCGACGACGCGGCCGCCGCGAGCTCGCAGCGCCCCCTGTCGGTACTACTGGCTGACAGGTGAGATCAGCTTGGGGAAGCCCATGAGGGCGGGCGCTTCTCGGCAAACGCGCGGACACCTTCGCGGCCCTCTGGCGAGGCGAAGCGCGCGGCGGAGATTTCCAGCATGGCTGTGAAGTCCTCCGGGACCGCCCTTCTGAGCAGTTGTTTCGTGACGGCCAGCGCCTGGGGGGCGCCCTTGGCCAGCATTCCGGTGTAGCGGTTCACCTCGGTGTCCAGCTGATCGGCCGGTACCGCGCTGTTGAGCAGGCCGATGGCGACCGCCCGGGCAGCGCCGAAGGTCTCCCCGGTCAGGAACAGCTCGTGGGCCACGTGGCGAAGCACCCGGGGCAGCACGGTTACCGAGATCACCGCCGGTACCACTCCAATACGTACTTCGGTGAACGCGAACGTCGCGTGCGCTGCCGCGATGGCGATGTCGGCGGCGGCCAGCAGACCGATCCCCCCGGCGCGGGTGTGCCCGCTCAGCTTCGCGACGACCGGCTTGGGATGGTGCCAGATCCGCCGGAGGATGCCGGGTAACTCGGTGACCGCCTCGGGGGGTTCGGTGAGATCCATCCCGGCGCAGAACACCGGCCCGGTGTGGTCCAGCACCACCACCCGGATCGAGTCGTCGCCGGCGCTGCTCGCCAGGGCTTCGGACAGTTGCGCGCGCAGCGGGGTGGACAGCGCGTTGCGATTGGCGGGTGAGTCCAGCGTGATGGTGGCGATCCCGGATTGCACAGCTAGGTGCACCAGCTCGGCGGTCATGCAGGCAGACGGTAGCCGTCCATCGACCGGCTAGCCGCCCGGATGCCGCGGATAGTGTGCCGGTGGCGGTGGAATCGATCCCAGTGCCGGCGCTTGCTCAGGCCAGATGAGGAGCACAGCGCACGGCGCATGGTCAACGACAAATCGGGTGTAGCGGCCAAGGCTCTTGGGCCCGAGACGGCTGCGATCCCCGTCCCGGGCGCACACCAGCAACGCGGCACCCTCACACGCAGCGACCACCTCACGTTCGACCAACCCGTCCCGGATGTCGTGGCGGGCAGGGCGGCCCAACCGTGCCGACGCAGCCGCCAGCAGGTCTGCCCCGGCGCCGGCAGCGGCCTGCCCGACTGTGTCACCGGGATCGCGGTGGCGCCGATGGCGGCCCAGCAACCCGCCATAGGCCCCATGCACCGCTTCCTCCAGCCGGGTGTCGACGACGTGCAGTAACACCACGGTGGCGTCCGCCGGTGCAGCAGCGGCGGCAGCGTCCACAACCGAGTGCCAGGTGCCCTCGGTCAGCCACACCACCACCGATCCCGCGATCATGGCAGCCATCCTCGCCCTACGGTCAAGGCCAACCACAACGCCACCGTGGCGACGGCGAGGCCGGCGGGGACGGTGATGACACCGAGCCGGAGAAATTCTCGCAGCGTTGGCGCAGCATCGCCGCCGGCCAGCACCCGGCGCCACAGGAGGGTGGCCAGCGAGCCGACATAGGTGAGGTTTGGGCCGATATTCACTCCGAGCAGTGCGGCCAGCACGAGTCCCGGGTGCGGCGCCGGACCTAGCGATCCGAGCAGCATCAGCGTGGCCGGCAGGTTATTGACCACGTTGGACAGTGCGGCGGCCAACCCTGCTACCACGAGCAGTCCCGGCAGCGTCGGGGCGGACGGCAGCACCGAGCCCAGCGCGGCACCTAACCCATGGGCGGTGACTCCCGCGACCACCACCCCTAGCGCGAGCACGAACAGGCAGAACAGCGGGGAAGCCTCCCGGACCAGCCGCCACGGACCGACCTGGCCGCGGATCATCGCCTTGGCGGCGAGTACCGCGGCGCCGGCGCCCGCCACGATGACCGGCGGGATGCCGGTGAACGACGACGCAGCGAACCCGGCGAGGGTCAACGCGAGAACAGCGAGCGCGAACCTGGGTGCGTCTTGCGTCACCGACGGGACGGTCGGCTCTGCCGAACTGGCCAGGTCGGCCGCGAAGAACCACCGGAACGCCAGAAACTCGGCGGCCAGACTGGCTAGCCACGGTGCCGCCATCAGCGCGGTGAAGCCGAGAAAGGACAGGCCCGAGGCCCCGAAGGCCAGCAGGTTGGTGAGGTTGGAGACGGGCAGCAGCGTCGAGGCAGAGTTCGCCAAGTGCGTGCAGGCGTAAACGTGCGGCTTGGCCCGCAGCCCCAGCCGGGCGGCGGTGCCGAACACCACCGGTGTGAGCAGCACGACTGTGGCGTCCAAGCTGAGCACCGCGGTGGTGACTGCAGCGGCGCCAAAGACGACGGCGAGTAGCCGGCCCGGGTGGCCGCGGGAGGAGCTGATCAGTCGATCGCCAAGCCAGCGAAACGTGCCCTCGGCGTCGGCCAGATACGCAAGCACCAGAACGGCGGCCAGAAAACCGACAGTGGCTCCCAGCTGCCGCAGCTGGGTAACGGCGTCGGCCGTACTGATGATCCCGAGCGCGACGGATATTCCGGCCGCGGGCACCGCGACGGTCGCTTCGGACAGGCCCCGAGGCTGGATCATCGCGAAGGCGAGAACTGCAGCCAGCAGCAGGACCGCAACTACCTCGGCTGCCACACCCGTCACGGCGTCAGCACCAAGGACACCGTCGATCGAAACAGCTTTGCCGGCTGATTCGTAACGCTTGACGCGTATTTAGCTTTGCACCGTGCGTCGGGACTACAGACACAGTTGGACGCCATGCGGATCGATTACGGGCGGGGTCGAGCCGTTACAGCATCTGAGCTCCAGTGTGAGGCGCCCCTGACCGGCTCGGCTCCCGTCGTTGACTAACGGCTCGATGCGCTGCGGTCCGGAGAGTTGTGGACGCGGGAAGTTCCGCCGCGGCGCCTGCTGCCCTGAAGGTCGGTTCGCTTCCGCGGGTCTCTGTGCGGGGGTGTTGCCGAGGTGGGCTGGGAGTCAGCGGATGATTCGGTTCGTTCGGAGCTGTGCAGCAGGGGAGAGTGGGCCAGCAGCACGGTGCAGGCGATGATGAGCGCAGCACCGAACAGGGCGAGGATCAACCAGGCTCCGGTGCGCAGGTGCTCATCGAACACTGCGACCCCGAACGTAACGGACACCAGTGGGTTGGACAGCGTGAGGGCAGGCTGGGAGGCAACTAGCAGGCCGGCCTGCAAGGTCTTTTGCAGCAGGAAGAAGAAGGCCGGGCCGAGCACGATCACGAGATAGGTTTGCGGAGTCCTGAACAGACCACCGATGCCGGAGGCACCGTAGGCCGCCCCGATTCCGGCGATGAGCGCGGCGATGAATCCGAAACCAATACCCGTGGCCAGTCCGAGGTAGGCGGCGCGGTGGATGCCGTGGGTCCGGTAGCCGATCACCACGAACAGGCCGGCGACCGCCAGGCTGACCCCGATGCCGGTGGCCCAACCCGCGGTGGACGCGCGGGTCGGGTCACCACCGCCGGGTTGAAGTGCGAAGAGCATGCTGGCGAGCCCAATGGTCATCCCGATGATGGCGGTCCATTCCCGGGCATGCAGCTGGCTACGGAAGACCATGCTGGCCAACAGGAGCGTGAATGCCAGCTCCAGCACGAGGATCGGCTGGACCAGCGCAATGGCCCCGGTGGACAGCGCGGCGGCCTGCAGCAGGAACGCGACAATGAGCGCGGCGATCCCGCCGAGCCAGGCCGGGCGGTGAGCCAGGTGCCACAGCAGGACGAGGCCGGCGGCTTGGCCTTCTGGCTCCTCCCGGTCGGCTTTACGTTGCAACACTGATGCCGTCGCGTTGCCCAACGCGGCGAGGACGGCTAGGGCGAGGCTTAGCACGGGTCGGCCGCAGCGGCACTCAGCACGGGGGTGCAGGCGCTCGGCCAACGGATGTCGCGCCGTTCGTGGTCATCATCGTCTCCTTCGGTCGGTGAGAGGCTCAGTCGGTTATGGGTTGTCGCCGATACGACTCTGCGGCGGTGGCGACGTCGCGGGGGTAGCTGCGGATGGCGGTCAGTGCGAGCGCTCCAGCGATGATCAGCACGATGAGGAAGACCAGGAAGGTGTACTCCAAGCCGTGGCGACCGCCGAACACGCTCTCGGACACCCACCCGAACAACAGCGGCGACGTCCCTTGCGCCAGCATCCGCAGCACCGTGCGAACGCTCTCGGCGCGTCCCCACAGCGCCGGATGAATGATATCCAGCCGGGCGGCATCCAGCGGCGGGTTGGCCGCGCCCAGCAGCCCTGCACTGACGGTGAGTAGTGGAAGGGCCAGGCCGAGAGATGTAGTCGCCAAAGCCGGCGCCAAGACGACGACCACCCCGAACAGCGCCACCGCTGGCACCAGGAGTCGGGCGTTGAGACGCCCCCGGCCAAGCAGCCGGTCGGCAGTGCGGCCGCCGAGGTAGACCCCGCCCACCGCCCCGATCCCCACCACGACGGTCAGCACGCTGGCCACTGACTGGGAGATGCGGTAGTGGCTGGTGACAAAAATCATCACGAACGACTGCAGGCCGGCGAAATAGAAGTAGCCCAGCGCCGAGGCAAAGATGATCACAACATAGGTGCGCACTCGGAGCACGTAACGCACAGCCCACCACAACGATCGGTCCGTCGGGTCGGTGCTGAGTACCAACTCACGCTGCGGTCCGACGCGTTTGCCGCGGGCCACCTGGGCAGCGGAAATGTCAGCCTCCTCGCCCGTGGAGTCCATGTCCGCAGACGGTGAATGGGTGGGATCCACCTCACGCTCGTCGGGGATCTCGGTCTGGCCGGGCTCCAGGCGGCTTTGCCCATCGCGCGCGGGTTCGGGTAGCCGCCAGACCAACCAGATCAGCGCCGCGGTGGGAATGACCAGCCACCAGAAGGCGAACCGCCAGTTCACCAGGGCGGCGATCTCCCCGGAGACGATGAAGCCGATGCCGGTACCGACCAGTTCTCCACCCAGGATGTAGCCCAGCATGCGAGCCCGGCTTCGGGCCGGGAAGAAGTCGCCAGTCAGCGAGGCGATCGTGGGTCCAGTGGTGGCGGTGACGACCCCAAGCCCCACGCGTGCGATCAGCAGCCAAACGAAGGACGCCGCGGCTCCGGCGAAGAGCATCGCCACCGCCCACAGCCCGATACTGATCGCCAGCAACCGGGTGCGGCGCGTCCGGTCGGTCAGCACACCGATAGGGATCGTTCCCAGCGCTCCGGCCAACGCAGTGACCGACACCAGCAGGCCGATGGCGGTGTTGTTGATTCCGAAAGCCCGCTGCAAATCATTAGCGGTCGCCGACAGTGTCGCCACATCGGCGCCTTGCAACCCGAGGGCGGCCGCAAGGATCAGAATCACCCGGGCACGGGCTTGTCCACCAACCAGCGCGCTGCCCCGCTCCCACAGAGACTGCGCACTGTGCCGGGTGGCCTGGCCGAACCCGGCCAGGCCCTCCGCCGTCGCGGCACTCATCTTTCGCCCCCAGACCAGTTCCGCAGCGGCGCTGCGAAATGTTGCTTGCCTCTGCGGATTACCCGTTCAGCGGCACGATCCGCACCCTTGCGTGATGAAACAGACGCGCAGGCTGCCCAGCTTGAGCCCGCCGTACGTCGTGGTTTCGTCACGTTCCCCGCTCCACAGGTCGCAGGCAGTCCCTGCGGTCCGGGGCTGAAGTACCCGGACGGGCAGCAGACGAACTTGGCAGCGAGCAAACACCGCGGACTGCGCTGTGATCTGCGTCACATGAAGGCGGGCTTTCCGCGGCGGGGAGCTCACCGAGTGCTTGCCTTCGGTCGGCCGGTTTCCTGCACCTGAGAACGAACAGCACCCCAGCGCGAGCGGGCACCAGGCGCGACACACCGGACGCTGAGGCGCGACACACCGGGGCATCGGGCGCGACACACGGGGCACCGGGGGGCGACACGCGGGTTAGGCGGCGCGCACCAGGCCGGCGGCGAGGGTGCTGCCGTTGGCGGTATCGATGACGAGAAAGCCGCCGGTATGCCGGTCACTGGCGTAGGAGTCCACCGCCAGGGGCTCCGCCAACCTGATGGAGGCTCCACCGATCTCGTTGAGTTCCAGCGCCTCCGGGGTGCCGGTGTGCCGCAGGGTGTCCAGATCCAGCCGACCGGTCAGGGCAGTGATGATCGCTCGGACGGTGCTCGTGCCGTGCTTGACCAGCACCCGCGTGCCGGGGCGCAGCGGCCGGTCGGACAGCCAGCACAGGTCGGCGTCGAGTTCGGTGACCACGCGTGGCGCCTGCTGCGGCCGAGCCAGCACCTCACCCCGCCCGACGTCGATCTCATCGCCGAGCAGCACAGTGACCGACTGCCCGGCACTGGCTCGCTGCACCGGGCCGTCGGGCGTATCGATACCGGTGACAGTGGAGCGGCACCCCGACGGCAGCGCGACGACGTCATCGCCGACTTCGACCACCCCAGAGGCGACCTGGCCGGCGAGACCCCGGTAGTCGGGATAGGCGGCGGTGCGGGGTCGAAGTACCAGCTGCACCGGGAACCGCAAGGGTTCGGCCACCGCTGCGCGACCAGTGGGTACCGCCTCCAGGTGCTCCAGCAGCGTCGGGCCGTGATACCACGGGGTCCGGGAGCTGCGCGTGACGACGTTGTCGCCATTCAGCGCGGACACCGGCACGGACACCACGTTAGAGACGCCCAGTGAGCGGGCCGCTGCCGTGAACTGTGACTCGATGCGGCGGAACGGGACCTCGGCGAAGTCCAGCAGGTCCATCTTGTTCACCGCCAGCACCACGTGCGGCACCCGCAGGAACGCCATCACCGCGAGGTGGCGCCGGGTCTGCTCGACGACACCGTTGCGCGCGTCGACGAGCACCACGGCGAGTTCGGCGGTGGAGGCCCCGGTGACCGTGTTGCGGGTGTACTGCACGTGCCCGGGACAGTCGGCCAGCACGAACTTCCGGGTAGGCGTGGCGAAATAGCGATACGCGACGTCGATGGTGATGCCTTGCTCCCGCTCGGCCCGGAGCCCATCGGTGAGCAGCGCGAGGTCGAGCTGCGAGCCACCGCGGGCCCGGGTCACCCGATCGACCGCAGCGAGCTGATCGGTCAGGATCGACTGGGTGTCGTGCAGCAACCGCCCGACCAAAGTGGACTTGCCGTCGTCGACCGATCCCGCGGTGGTCAATCGGAGCAAACTTGAGACCTGCTTGCAGGGTTGAAACATCGACTCTGCCATCAGAAGTAGCCTTCGCGCTTGCGGTCTTCCATCGCCGCCTCAGACAGCCGGTCGTCGGCCCGGGTGGCGCCCCGTTCGGTGATCCGGCTGGTGGCCAGCTCGGCGAGCACCTCATCGACAGTGGCCGCGGTGGACTCGACCGCACCGGTGCACGACGCGTCCCCAACGGTGCGGTACCGCACCGACTTGGTGACCACCTGCTCGCCGTTGCGCGGCCCGCCCCACGCGCCGGCGGTCAGCCACATCCCGTCCCGGGCGAGCACCTGGCGCTCATGCGCAAAGTAGATGCTGGCAACTGGCACGTCGCGCCGGGCGATGTAGTGCCAGACGTCCAGCTCGGTCCAGTTGGACAGCGGGAAGACCCGGACGTGCTCCCCGGCGGTGTGGCGACCGTTGTAGAGGTTCCAGAGCTCGGGACGTTGCCGGCGCGGGTCCCAGCCGCCGAAGGCGTCGCGCAGGCTGACGATGCGCTCTTTGGCCCGCGCTCGGTCCTCGTCGCGGCGGGCGCCGCCGAAGACGGCGTCGAAGCGGTGCTCGGCGATGGTGTCCAGCAGCGGGATCGTCTGCAGGGGGTTGCGGGTGCCGTCGGGGCGTTCGGTCAGCCGCCCGTCGTCGATCCAGTCCTGCACGGCCGCCACATGCAGCCGCAGTCCCAGCTCTGCTACCAAGCGGTCCCGGTAAGCGATCACCTCGGGGAAATTGTGCCCGGTGTCCACGTGCAGCAGCGGGAACGGCAGCG
>DASQVU010000552.1:0-3173 GCA_035640615.1 Pseudonocardiaceae bacterium | reverse complement strand
GACACCACCTCGGCGGTGAACTCACCGGTGCCGTCGAGCAATCGGACGAACGCTCCTCCGACGGGTTCCTCAGCCGTCCGCACCGTGCCGACTACCACGGTGTGCTTGGACAGATCCGTCCCCGGTGGCAGTTCCAGGGTCTGTTCCGGTGCCCCGCACACCGCGATCAGCCCTTGCTGCCGAGCTCGATCGGGGCGCCGACCAGCGAGCCGTACTCGGTCCAGGACCCGTCGTAGTTCTTGACGTCGGGATATCCCAGCAGCTCATGCAACACGAACCAGGTATGGCTGGAACGCTCACCGATCCGGCAGTAGGCAATGGTCGGCTTGCTCTCGTCCAGCCCGGCCCCCGCATAGATCGCCCGCAGTTCGTCATCGGACTTGAAGGTGCCATCCTCGTTGGCTGCCTTGGACCACGGCACATTTATCGCGGTGGGGATATGCCCTGGACGCTGGGCCACCTCTTGCGGCAGGTGCGCCGGTGCCAGGATCTTGCCGGCGAACTCATCCGGTGAGCGGACGTCGACCAGATTTTTCTGCCCGATCGCGTCGATCACTTCCTGCCGGAACGCCCGGATCGAGGTGTCCAGGTCCTGCTTGGCGGTGTAGCTGGTGGCTGGCCGGTTCACCTCATCGGTGCTCAAGGGGCGGCCGTCGAGCTCCCACTTCTTGCGCCCGCCGTCGAGCAGCTTGACGTTGTCGTGCCCGTAGAGCTTGAAGTACCAGTAGGCGTAGGCGGCGAACCAGTTGTTGTTGCCGCCGTAGAGGATGACGGTGTCATCGTTGCTGATGCCCTTGTCGGACAGCAGCTTCTCGAAGGCGCCCTTGTCCACGAAGTCGCGGATCACCGGGTCCTGCAGCTCGGTCTTCCAGTTGATCTTCACTGCGCCGGGGATGTGCCCCGCGTCGTAGGCGGTGGTGTCCTCGTCGACTTCGACGAAGACCACGCCCTCGGTGTCCAGGTTCTGCTCGGCCCAGTCGGGCGTGACCAGGACGTTTTCGCGGCTCATGCGACAGCTCCTCGTTTTCGTATCGATCTTGTGCACAACTTGTCGGGGCTTGTCCCGGTGCTGGTGCTCTATGACATGTCGCAGGAGTCGTCAGGGGACGTCACCAAGAACGCACCCGCGATCATGAAGAAGTCGCCGCCCGGTCAGGGCAGACAACACAAGCTGCTGCGCAGGCGGCAGAAATCAACTGCCCGGCGCTTGGTCAGCAGCGGGTGCACAAGACCGACAGTACCCGACAGTCCCGCCCTGCGGGACTGTCATTCCACGAAGGTGCCAGCTGCCGTCAGAGCAGCAGCCCGGGTGGAGCTCGGTGGGCTTAGAGCGAGCGGGCACCGGGGCGCGACACACCGGGCATCAGGGCGCGACACACGGGGCACGGGGGCGCGACACACCGGGCGTCAGGGCGCGACACGCCGGGTGGGAGGCGAGGCCGCGGCGGGGGTGGGACCCATCGAGACGTTGGATGCGGTGCCTTCCACGACTACCGAGCCGGTCTCCACCCAGACCCGGGTCGGCGTGACGTCGAACGGCAGCTCGCCGGGTTTGACTTCCCTGCTCAGCGCTTTGAGCAGGGTCTGGCGGACGGGCCGCGGCAGGCCCACGGCACCGGCACCGGCACGCGCCAGCCGGACGTCGGCGACGCTGATCCGGACTACGCCACCGGTGAGCTGGATCAACCCGATGCCGACGATCTCGGTGCGCTGGCCCAGCAGATCAGTGGTGGCCACCATCTTCACCGGTGCCCGGTCGCCATGCGGGGCGTCGTTGGTCGGCGTCCCCGCCGGCAGCACTTCCTTGATCTCCTGGTCAGAGGGCAGCTGGATGCGGAGATCCTCGATCCCGATCGCCCGCCCGAGGTCGGTGTCCTTGATCCGGACCCGGCCGTCCACCCGGGCCGCCCGCACCGAGTGCATATCACCGGCGGTCACCTCGGCCAGCGGCGCGGTGACGTCATGCAGTGTCGCCTCCACATCGAGGTCGTGCAACGGATCCGCCGGCACCCCGGTGGCGCGCACGTCGATGGCGGTGTAATGACCGGCCAGTGCCTGGGTGAGGAACGGGAAGCCGTTGATCCGCACCGACGGGTCGCTGCGCAGCCCGAGCTGGTGGCGCATCTGGGTGGCTACCGTGTGTTCGGCGTACGCCGCGGCCGCGAAGTCCGCCGCTACCGCCAGGGCCATCACGACCAGCACCGCGATGATCAGCTTACGCACCCAGCTGCACCATCCTGTCCGTTTCATAAAGTTGTGCGACGGGCACGGTATTCTCCGCAGAACACCTCATCGGCTGCGGCCTTCGGATCCTAGGGATCGCGGCCCGGTGGCATTGCCGGCCTCCCACGGCAGGAGGGAACGGGCATGGAACTGCTGTTGCTCACCGCGGACCCTGGACCGACCTCGGTCCTTCCCGCACTGTCCTTGTTGGGGCACGGCGTGCGTTCCGCCGCCCCCGAGGTCGCGGCCCTGCTCGACGCCGGTCCCTACGATGCGGTGCTGGTCGACGCGCGGGTGGATCTGGCCGGGTCGCGCAGCCTCTGCCGGTTACTGGGGTCAACCGGGCTGGACGTGCCGGTGGTGGTGGTGATCAATGAGGGTGGGCTGGTCGCGTTATCGGCGGACTGGGGTTCCGACGAGATCCTGCTGCCCACCGCGGGCCCCGCCGAAGTCGACGCGCGGCTCCGCCTGCTGGTCGCGCGGCGTGCCAGCGAGTCCAGCGTGGGCCGCGGCAGCGCTCTGGTGCTCGGCGAATTAGTGATCGACGAGTCGACCTATACCGCCCGGCTGCGTGGCCGCCCGCTGGATCTCACTTATAAGGAGTTCGAGCTCCTCAAATACCTCGCGCAGCACGCCGGGCGGGTGTTCACCCGCGCGCAGTTGCTGCAGGAGGTGTGGGGCTACGACTTCTTCGGCGGCACCCGCACGGTCGATGTCCACGTCCGGCGGCTGCGGGCCAAGCTCGGCCCGGAGCACGAGCAGCTCATCGGCACCGTCCGCAACGTGGGTTACAAGTTCGTCCGGCCGGTGCGCACCATGAGTTCCCGGGAGCGGGCCGAGCAGGAACGCGCAGCCGAGCACGACGCGGAGACCGTGGACAGCGGTGAGCCGGAACGGGCCGATCGGGAGTGGGCCGGCCCGGACCGGGCCGGGCCTCGCCGGGCCGGCTC
>DASQVU010000551.1:0-2758 GCA_035640615.1 Pseudonocardiaceae bacterium | reverse complement strand
TACCCCAGTGTTGGAGGATCGGCACTGTTGCATTGACCGATCAGCCCACTCGATCTCGCCTCATCTGCCCCGCCAGATGCCCTGCAGCAGGTTTCAGATGCCCGGTTTGTCATGGTTCTCCACAGGATTGTGGAGCCTGCTTTGCTGGTTTGAACCGTGACGATGGCGACCTTTGGCTCAATGCAACAGTGCCACTTCGAGCACTTGGTCCTCGAAAGTCTGCGATATCTACGATCTTCCGACACCCGGACAATGACCTGGCGGCGGGTTGGACGCGAGTACGCGGAAGCTGTGCATCGGAGGGTTATCGCTCGATGGGGACCACGTTGGTCTATTAGTACGCCACCACCACCCGCGACCGCAGTCGGCTGATGCGAAGCTCGCCCGACGTAGACGCACGCCCCTGAGGTTTGGCGCCGGGCTGGCGGGTGGTGCTTGAATTGGTGCCTGTGATGTCCGCGGTCGGCCCTGTTGACACCGAGGAAGACTTTGGGCTGTTTGGCCCGACGTCGGTGACCTGGCGGGTGCATCTTGAGCCGGTGCTGTGGGTGGGCGGAATCCGTGCGTTGTATCTGCAGGCCTTGCATCCGCGGGTGATTCGGGCTACTGCGCAGAACTCGGCGTTGTTTGACCGTAATCGGGCTTGGCGGCGGTTTCAGCGTACTGCTGAGTTCGTGGGTATCCGAACCTTCGGCACCACCGAGGAGGTGGCCCGCGCCGGACAGCGGGTACGCCGACTGCACGCTCGGCTGCGGGGATATGACCCCGACACCGGGCAGCAGTTCCGCATTGATGATCCGCAGCTGCTGCTGTGGGTGCACTGCAGCGAGATCGACTCCTATGTTGCCGTGTCGCGTCGCGCGGGAGTCCTGACCAGCCCGGCTGACGCAGACGCCTATGTGTCCGAGAGCCGGCGCGCCGCGCAGGTGGTCGGTATTCCCGTTGACGCGGCGCCCGGCTCGACTGCCGAGTTAGCGGATTATTTCGCCGGGATGCGATCACAGCTGTACGCCTGTCCGGAAGCCGTGCAGGCGTTGGTCAGCACACTCAACCCACTGCTGCCGCTGCCCCGGTGGCTGCGGCCGCTCAAGCTGGCGGTGCCCGCGTTGGTGGCGCTGTCTTTTGCGGTGCTGCCACCCTGGGCGCGCCGACTTTATGGGACACCCGGCCTGCCCACCACCGACCTGGCCGCCACCGTAGCCCTGCGAGCACTGCGTCGGGCCACCACGCTGATGCCCAACTCACCCGAAGCCCAGCGCGTCCGGCACCTGATCCAACTCGCTCAAGATCGCCCTGAACGGATCACCCATCGGCAGAACTGATGTCCATCAGCGCGAATCCTTCCCTGTCCACCACTAACTCCAACCAGCTACCCACCCACGCGGAATTCGAGCACTTTTGTGTGAACGCTGATTCGTCATGCGTTCGCATGCCGGTGCGTGTCGTTGCGGGCCGCTGGGCTGCGGCAACTTGCCGTGTGGGTGCCGAACTGGCCATCCACGTCATGCGACCAGGGCGTATTCGCGTATCAACCCGCCGAGCCGATCAGGACGTCGCAGGTGACACTGGGTTGGCGATGGCGGCGGTGGTAGTGACTTCGGTGGCGCTGCCTGGTTGAGCGCGCGGTGCGGGCGATGGTCGTTGAAGTGCGCCACGTATTCGGTCAGCACCGCCGTAAGATGCTGGCGGTTAATGATCAGTATCCGGTCCAGCAGTTCGCGACGGACAGTTCCAATCCATCGTTCGGCGATCGCGTTCGCCCGAGGTGCCCGCACCGGGGTGCGCAGGATGCGCATGCCCTCGCTGGTGAACACGGCATCAAAGACGCTGGTGAATTTGCTGTCGCGGTCTCGGATCAAGAACCTGAACTCGGCTGCGCGGTCGCCGAGGTCCATCAGGAAGTTGCGTGCCTGCTGGGCTACCCAAGCACCACTGGGGTGGGCGGTAACTCCCAAGAGGTGAACGCGACGGGTCGCGTGTTCCACTACGAACAACACATACAGCCGCTGCAGCAGCAGGGTGTCGACGCAGAGGAAATCGGTGGCGAGAATGTTCCGGGCTTGCCCGCGCAGGAATTGCCGCCAGCTGGGCCCGTCGCGGCGCGGGGCGGGTTCGATACCGGCCCGCTTCAAAATCGACCAGACGGTACTGGCCCCGATCTGGTAACCCAGCCCGGCGAGTTCCGCCGTGGATGCGTCGATAATCCCAGGAAGAGTTTTCCACGGCCAGCCGCACCACCAACCGACGCAGCTCCGGTGCCGTACCCCGGCCGCCGCGTCGAGGGCCTCGGGGCTGGGTCCAGCGCCGCTTCACCAACTCCCGGTGCCAGCGCACGATCGTGGCCGGGGTGACGATGCGATGCCGTCGACAGGCCGAGGACAGCAACCGGACCAGTGCCGCGAACACCGCGCGGTCGGCCCAGGACAGTCGCGGCCTGTTCACCTGGCGGCGCAACACGGCAATCTCGTGACGCAGCACAAGAATCTCCGCATTCTTTGATTCTGCGCTGCGAGACAGCAGGTGCTAGCCAGGCCATGACCTGCCGGAAGATCAGATACAGCAGTCGTACCGTCACGGCCGACGATCATGCCCGACCGCCACCGTGTACGGATCCGCCGGTCACCCGCCGTGGATGACCAATTCGGCACCCACACCCTTCGACGTTCTCGGTGGCCACCGGGCTGATCCCGATCGGCGGTTATGAACCGGGCAAATCCTCCGCCCAGGCCGCCGCCGACTACCAAGCCTATGCCGCCTG
>DASQVU010000550.1:0-9204 GCA_035640615.1 Pseudonocardiaceae bacterium | reverse complement strand
CTCGCGAGAGCGATGCGCGACACTAGCCCATACGTGGAGGGGAGTATTCCTTCGCGGCGGCGTCGTCAACACGGCTTGCCCGCAGGACTATGGGCGCCCGGTGCCGTCGGCCGGCTTGCCGGTGGAAGAGACCTCCGGTGCTCGACGCTTGCCGTCTGCCCGGAGGTTCGCTAATGGATGTGCCCACGTGGGTGTGGCTCGCTACGGTGGCCGGCCTGGGCTTCCTGTTCGCCCTCGATCTGATCATCGTGGACCGCAAGCCCCATGCGGTGGGCCTGGCCGAGGCGATCCGGTGGGTGGTGTTCTACCTCGCCTGCGCGGTTGCGTTCGGGCTCGGGGTGTGGCTATTCGCCGGTGGCGGGTTCGCCGTCGAGTTCGCCGCCGGATACCTCACCGAGTACTCGCTGTCGGTGGACAACCTGTTCATCTTCGTCATCATCATGGCGGCTTTCCAGGTGCCCACCATCCAGCAACATCGGGTATTGCTGATCGGCATCGCGCTGGCCCTGGCCATGCGAGGGATGTTCATCGCCGCCGGTGCCGCGCTGATCTCGCATTTCAGCTGGGTGTTTTACCTGTTCGGGGCGCTGCTGGTCTATCTGGGTTGGCGCCAGATCCAGCAACGCGAGCACGACGGTACGTTCCAGGAGAACGTCGCGTTGCGCACCCTGCGCAAACTGATTCCGGTGACCAACGACTACCAGGGATCCCGCCTCACCGTCGTCCGGGACGGCAAGCGGTGGTTCACCCCCATGATCGTGGTGATGATCGCGATCGGGTCCGTCGACCTGATTTTCGCCCTGGACTCCATCCCAGCAATCTTCGGGCTTACCCAGGAACCTTTCCTCGTCTTCACCGCTAACGCCTTCGCGCTGATGGGCTTGCGGCAGCTGTACTTTCTCATCGGCGGGCTGCTCTCCCGCCTGGTCTACCTGTCCATCGGGTTGGGCGTGATCCTGGGGTTCATCGGGATCAAGCTGGTGCTCGATGCGCTCAACGACAACACGTTGCCCTTCGTCAATGACGGTCAGCCGCTCGACTCGGTACCTACGGTGGATATCGAGCTGTCGTTGGGCGTGATTGTCGCCGTGCTGGTGGTCACGGCTACGGCCAGCATGCTCAAGACGAGCAGGCTGCGACGTCCCAGTCCGGCGGGCATGCCGGCGTTGGCACCGGCTCGGCTCGTTCCCGCTCGGCTGCTCAGCCCTGCGCGGCTTGCTGAGCGCGAGCGTAGATCAGCTGAAGGAAGTCTGCGCCGGCGAGTGCGGTGAAGGTGGCCGCCACTACCCGCGTAACCCGGGGGGCGAAAACCAGCCCGATGACGAAACCGGTGGCTATCCACATGTCAAGGCAGAACGGGCAGCTCAGTAGTTCACCGACGGCGTGGCGCACGGTGCTCGTGTCCCGGGTCTCCTCCATCACCTCGGCGGGACCGCCGGTGCCGCGGTACCGAGTGAACGGAGCCCGCAGCGGGCTGGTGACGGCGTCCTTGCTGATCGTGCGGGACAGTTTATGGGTGCCCGCGGTGATCAGGGCCAGATCGTAGGGTGCGACCCGGCGAGGCAGCCTCCGCCCGCTCCAAGCAGCGATCAAGCCGGCCAGACCCACTATGGTGGCGAAAATGGTCATGACCAGCACGTAGCCGCCCAACGGGCGCGGGTTGTCCTGCCGGTACTCGTCGGCCTCGGCCTGCAAAGAGTCTCCGACTCGTGTCTGCTGGCTCACTCGATGCACCCCTCACCGGGTAGCTTGCGTGCTTGGACGTTCGATGGTGGCGCTCGCCGAGTACCCGCGCTGCTCTCGGTCAACACCTTGACCGCAATCCTGCCGCTGGAAAGGAGCTCGGCATGGCTCGGCGACCACGAGTTATCGCTTTCGACGTGGTGGAAACCCTGTTCAGCCTGGAGCCGCTGCGTCAGCGCCTTATCGACGCCGGCCAGCCTGGGCACCTGCTGGAATTATGGTTCACCCAGCTGCTGCGGGACGCCTTCGCGCTGTGCGCCAGTGGCGGTTTCCGGCCGTTCACCGACATCGCCACCAGTGCGTTGGCCTCGGTATCTGGTCACTCGATGCCCAGTGACACGGTGCAGGGCATCGTCGCCGGCTTTGGCGAGCTGGATTCGCACCCCGATGTGGAACCGGCGATGCGCCGCGCGGTCGAGGGCGGAGTTGAGGTGATCACGCTGACCAACGGTTCTACGTCAACGACTCGAGCACTGCTGCAGCGCGCCGGTGTACACGAGCACGTGCGGCAGATGATATCGGTAGATGACGTCCAGCGGTGGAAGCCCGCGCCGCAGATCTACCGTCATGCCGCCAAGGTCTGCCAGGTCGACCCCCAGCAGATCGCGTTGGTCGCCGTCCACGGCTGGGATACCCATGGTGCACACGAGGCTGGTTTAGTGACTGGCTGGGTCAGCCGGCTTGAAGGTCGCCTTTCCCCGATCTTCGCCCGCCCCGACGTTACGGGTGCTGACCTCGTCGAGGTAGTCGAGGCGCTGCTGGCGCTGCCCGGGGAGTGACGCCGGGTCACAGCTGCTCGCGGACTCCGGCTTCCCGCCCGAGACTCTCCACCTGCTCGGGCAGCCGGTCCGATATTGCGCGCTTTCCCTGCGGGGGACGCAGCATCGGCAGCAGCCTGCGCCGGATGGCACTATCCACCTCGGCGGCCAGCGCTGCGTAGGCAGCCAGCCCGGCGACGACGATCCCGCACACACCTGAGGCGTACTGCCACACGTGCGCGCCGGTCAGTTCGAAGCCGCCGGTGAGGGCAAACCGCACTGCGGCCAGGACGAGCACGAACGCGGCTATCACCTTGCTGGCCAGTGCGGCCGTTGCGGGGATGAGTAGAGCGCCCGCCGCTACCACAAGCAGGATGCCCAGCCCCGGGTCCGTGGTGCCGGGCGGTGAGGTCAGCAAGCTGACGCCGAGAGTTGCCCACGTTCCGCTGAGCACTCCCATCCCCGTGCTGGCCACCACATCACGGCACAGAAAGCCGAAGAGGCAGGCGATGAGCTGGACCGCAACCGTGAACGCCAGCACTCCGATGGCCAGCTCATGGCGCGCGGTGAGCGGGACCCAGTGCAGCTGCAGCGCGGAGATCAGCAAGCTGCCGACCACCAGACCGAGAAATCCCAAGGGCAGCGGTGAGGCGATCGGTCGGAGCACGATACGGGTGGCGTCCTGCTCCCGCAGTCCGTCGTGGTGATCGGTCACGGCCTGCTGGTACGGCACAGACGACCGCGCAGCACTCGACATATCCGCGCCCCTCTCGCCACTCGGTTGCCCCGGCGACAGAGGGATTTCCCTGCCGGCCGGAAATAAACGGTTCCCGACGTGGAGACATATCGGGGTTTCCCGGGCCACTTTGACCCAATATGTCTCCATGTCGGGGCTGAGGGCTGCACAGCAGGACGTTTCGGGTGTCTGGTGGCGGGTATGTCAGGCGTGATCGCCGTGTCCGCAGGAGGTAGCCGGTGCCGACTCGAGACCAGGTACGACAGCTACTGGAGCAGGGACATGACTACCCGGAGATCGCCCGCCGGCTCGGCGTGCCCCCAGGGCAGGCTTACCTCATCTGTACCGGGATACCGGCTGACGGCGGCGACACTTACACCGATGCCGAGCGCCAGCGCCCTGGCGTGCTACCCAGTGCTCAGCACCTGCTCGGCCTGGCGGCGGAGAACCCCACCACCAAGGAAACCGTACTCAGCTGGATCAAGAGGCGGGTGAGTGCTGACGCGCAGATGCAGGCGGCGGCGCGCCACCGCGACGCCGAGCCGGGCGAGATCGTCGACCCGGACAACGACCATGACGCGCTGGTGGTGCTGACTCGTGACCATAATCAGGTCAAGGCGCTGCAGCAGCAGCTTGAAACGTTGCCCAGCCACCGCTCGCAACGCAAGTCCATCGTCGACATGATCACGGTGAAGCTGTCCGAGCATGAAGCGGTCGAGGAGCAGTACCTCTGGCCGGCGGTGCGTGAGGCGATGCCCGATGGTGACCGCTGGGCCGATGAGGCCATCGAGCAGGAGCAACAGGGTAAGGACACGCTGACCGCGTTGGGCAAGCTCGCACCCGACACCGATGAGTTCGAGGAGCTGGTGGAGAAGCTTGTGCTGCTGCTGCGCAAGCACGTCGCTTACGAGGAGAAGCTGTTCCTCGAGCTCAAATCCGCGATGCCGGACGAGGCGCGCCGGGAGCTGGGCGAGAAGCTGCTTGCCGCCAAGAAACTGGCCCCAACGAGGCCGCACCCGCACACCCCCGCGAGCCCCACCGTGCTGAAGACCGCCGGTGTTGCCGCTGCCGCGGTGGACAAGGTCCGGGACGCGGTGGGTGATCGACCAGCCAAGCGGCGCGGAAAGCCGAAAAAACCACAATGACGGGAGCCCGATATGGAGACATATCGGGCCCAGAACGGCTCCGATGACCCCGATATGTCTCCATATCGGGGTTGAGGGTTGAACGGCGAGGAGGTAGCGGGTGGGCGTCAAGAGCTGGATTGAGGGCTGGCCAGTTGTCCGGCAGCTGACCGATGGCGACCCGCTCGGGCGTGGAGCCGCGGCGAAGAGCAAGCACAGCGCCCACCTGGGCCCCCGCACCGCGACCGCGGACAAGGTCGTCAAGTCGGTGTGCCCGTTCTGCGCAGTCGGTTGCGGCCAGAACGTCTACGTCAAAGACGACAAGGTCGTGCACGTCGAGGGAGACCCGGACTCCCCGGTCAGCCGCGGCCGGCTGTGCCCGCGCGGATCCTCTACGTTGCAGCTCGTCACTGGCTCGGCTCGCGAATACCAGGTGCTCTACCGGCGCCCAAACGGCACGGACTGGGAGCAGCTTCCGCTGGACCAGGCCATGGACATGATCGCCGATCGGGTGATCAAAACCCGCCGCGAGGGCTGGCAGTGGGAGGTAGACGGCAAGCGCACCCGCCGCACGATGGGCTTCGCCAGCCTGGGCGGGGCCACCCTGGACAACGAGGAAAACTACCTGATCAAGAAGCTGTTTACCGCGCTAGGGGCGGTGCAGATCGAAAATCAGGCCCGTATTTGACACTCCTCCACTGTCCCCAGTCTGGGGACCAGCTTCGGCCGCGGCGGCGCCACCACCTTCCAGCAGGACTTGCAGAACTCTGATTGCATCGTGCTCGAGGGCTCGAACATGGCCGAGTGCCACCCGGTCGGCTTCCAGTGGGTGATGGAGGCAAAGGCCCGCGGAGCGAAGGTGATCCACGTCGACCCGCGGTTCACCCGGACCAGCGCGCTGGCCGACATCCACGTCCCGCTGCGCGCCGGCACTGACATCGCCTTCCTCGGCGGGATCATCAATTACGTCCTGGGCCACGAAAAGTACTTCCGCGAGTACGTGGTCGCTTACACCAACGCCGGGACCATCCTTACCGAGGACTACCGCGACACCGAGGACCTTGACGGGGTGTTCTCCGGGCTAGACGTCGACGAGCGCAGCTACGACTTCCACACCTGGCAGTACGAAGGCATGGAGATCCAGGCCGCGTCGGGCCAGCGCGACCAGGAGTATCAGGACAAGGCTGGCGGCAAGAACGGCAAAAGCAGGGGGGTGCGCCAGTCCGCGCGAGGCGAGGCACACGGCTCTGGTGGCGTCGCGATCACCGGCACCCCGCAGGTCGATCCGACGCTGCAGCATCCACGGTGCGTGTTTCAGGTGCTCAAGCGGCACTACGCGCGCTATACCCCGGAGACGGTATCCGAGATCTGCGGCGTGCCCGTGGACACCTTCCTCCAGGTCTGCGAACTGCTCGCGGAGAACTCCGGACGGGAGCGCACCAGCTCGTTCATCTACTCGGTTGGCTGGACCCAGCACACCGTGGGGGTGCAGTACATCCGCACCGCGGCGATCCTGCAGCAGCTGCTGGGCAACATCGGCCGGCCTGGCGGCGGGATCATGGCGCTGCGCGGGCACGCATCGATTCAGGGCAGCACGGACATCCCCACCCTGTTCAACCTGCTGCCCGGCTACATCCCGATGCCGCATGCGCACTCCAACGAGGACCTTGATTCCTTCATCGAGGCAGAGTCACCGAAGAAGGGCTTCTGGGCGGAGATGCGGGCCTACACGGTCAGCCTGCTCAAGTCGTGGTGGGGCCCGGTAGCCACGCCCGACAACGACTTCTGCTTCGACTACCTGCCCCGGCTCACCGGCAGCCACTCCACGTACGAGACCGTGATGGCCCAACTCGCCGGTGAATGCAAGGGCTACTTCCTGCTAGGCGAGAACCCCGCGGTTGGGTCAGCCAACGCCAAGATGCAGCGCCTGGGAATGGCGAATCTGGAGTGGCTGGTGGTCCGGGACTTCTCGTTGATCGAGAGCGCCACCTGGTGGAAGGACGGCCCGGAGATCGAATCCGGGGAACTGACGCCGGAGGACATCGGCACCGAGGTGTTCTTCCTGCCCGCCGCGGCGCACACTGAGAAGGACGGCAGCTTCACCAACACCCAGCGGATGCTGCAGTGGCACCACCAGGCTGTCGAGCCCAGCGGTGACGCGCGCAGCGACCTGTGGTTCACCTTCCACCTCGGGCGGATCATTCGCGAGAAGCTAGCCGGCAGCACCGACGAGATGGACCGCCCGGTCCTCGATCTCACCTGGGATTACCCCACCAAGGGCTCGATCGCCGAGCCGGAGGCCGAAGCAGTGCTCGCCGAGATCAACGGCTGGGACGCCGAGGGCACGCCGCTGACCTCGTACGAGCAGCTCAACGAGGACGGCTCGACGGCCTGCGGCTGCTGGATCTACTGCGGGGTGTACACCAACGGGATCAACCAGGCGGCCCGGCGCAAGCCGGCGATGCTGCAGGACTGGGTGGCCAACGAGTGGGGCTGGGCATGGCCGGCCAACCGCCGGATCCTGTACAACCGGGCCTCCGCCGACCCAGACGGCAAGCCGTGGAGCGAGCGCAAGGCGCTCGTCTGGTGGGACGAGGACAAGGCGAAGTGGACCGGGCATGACATTCCAGACTTCAGCGCGGCCAAGTCGCCGCACTACCGGCCGCCCACTGGCGCGACCGGCGCGGAAGCGCTGTCCGGGACCGATCCCTTCGTCATGCAGGCGGATGGCAAGGCGTGGCTGTTCGTTCCGGCTGGGTTGACCGATGGTCCGCTGCCAACGCATTACGAACCGCAGGAATCCCCGGTGCCCAACCTGCTGTACCGCCAGCAGCGCAACCCGGTGCGGCAGATCACCTCGATGGTGCACCCCAACGACCGGTTCCAGCCCAGCGGCGGCGAGCCGGGCACGGAGGTGTTTCCGTACGTGTGCAGCACCTACCGGATTGCTGAGCACCACACCGCGGGCGGGATGACCCGGTTCCTGCCCTATCTCGCCGAGCTGGCGCCGGAGTTCTTCTGCGAGGTGTCCCCAGAGCTGGCCGCTGAGCGCGGGCTGGAGCACGCCGGCTGGGCGACGATCATCACCGCACGGGGGGCCATCGAGGCGCGGGTCATGGTCACCGAGCGGATGACGCCCATGTCCGTTGGCGGCAGGCGGATACACCATGTCGGGCTGCCGTACCACTGGGGTCACAGCGGTCTGGTCACGGGAGATCCGGCCAACGAGCTGGTGCACCTGTCGCTGGATCCGAATGTGCACATTCAGGAGGTGAAGGCGCTCGCCTGCGATATCCAGCCAGGCCGGCGGCCCCGCGGGCGTGCTCGCAATGCGCTCGTCGAGGAATACCAGCGCCGTGCTGGGATCACTGAGCGGACCGGGACGGAGGTGTGAGATGGCCCCGGTAGATATTCAGATCGGACGCCGCCCGAACCTAGCGGGTGCGCTGCTTGGTGACACCGACCCGGCCACGCAAGGTGGCTACTCCGATCACCCGCCGCGGATGGGGTTTTTCACCGACACCAGCGTGTGCATCGGCTGCAAGGCCTGCGAGGTGGCCTGCAAGGAGTGGAACGGGGTACCCGACGACGGGTTCAACCTGCTGGGTATGTCCTACGACAACACCGGCGCGCTGGGCGCCAGCACCTGGCGGCACGTGGCGTTCATCGAGCAGCGCAAACCGATCGCCGCGCAGGATCCTGGTGTCCAGCACGACGGGGCGGACGGAGAGTTTCGCTGGCTGATGGCCAGCGACGTGTGCAAACACTGCACTCACGCGGCGTGCCTGGACGTATGTCCCACCGGCTCGCTGTTCCGTACCGAGTTCGGCACCGTGGTAGTGCAGGAAGACATCTGCAACGGCTGCGGCTACTGCATTCCGGCCTGCCCCTACGGGGTGATCGACCAGCGTAAGGGCGATGGCCGGGCGTGGAAGTGCACGCTGTGCTACGACCGGCTCAGCGTGGGTCAGGAGCCGGCCTGCGCAAAGAACTGCCCGACCAACTCGATCCAGTTCGGGCCGCTGGACGAGCTTCGTGAGCGGGCCGACGCCCGGCTGGCCCGGTTGCACGAGGCCGGGGTGACCGACGCCAGGCTCTACGGCCGCGACCCGGACGACGGCGTGGGCGGTGACGGGGCGTTCTTCCTGCTGCTCGACGAACCCGAGGTCTACGGGCTGCCGCCGGATCCGGTGGTGACCACTCGGGACCTGCCGTCCATGTGGAAGCACGTGGCAGCCGCGGCGGTGACGCTCATCGGTGGTGCAGTGGCGGCGTTCGCCGCGGGAAGGCGGATCTCATGACCGAGCTTCAGCAGGCACAGCAAAGCTCCCGAAACGTCACCGACGTCACCAAGGACGGGCTGCGTGGCGTGCGCCCGGACCGTGACGCCTTGACCGGCGTGGCCACCGGCAAGCCGCGCCGGCTACGCGGCAGGCAGCGGGACGGGGCGCCGACCGTCCCCGACGCAGAGTTCACCTCGTACTACGGCATGCCGGTAATCAACAGCCCGGTCTGGTCGTCGCCGGATATCCCGGGATATCTGTTCCTGGGCGGCCTGGCCGGCGCGGCGTCGCTGCTGGGTGCAGGCGCGCAGGCGACCAGGCGCCCGGCGTTGGGTCGAGTGAGCAAGGCCGGTGCGTTCGGCGCCGGCGTGCTGTCGCTAGTCGGCCTGGTGCACGACCTGGGCAAGCCATCACGGTTTTTGAACATGTTGCGGGTGTTCAAAGTTACTTCACCGATGAGCGTGGGTTCCTGGCTGCTCAGCGGCTATGTCCCGCTGACCGGGATCGCCGCGGCCAGCGCATTGTCCGGACGGGCGCCGAAGATCGGGGCCGCGGCGACG
>DASQVU010000549.1:0-2896 GCA_035640615.1 Pseudonocardiaceae bacterium | reverse complement strand
GCCCCGTCCAGCGCGACGGTAGCCGGCTGGGCGCTGAGGTTCACCACCACCCGCAGCGCACCTCGATGCAGCACCAGCGTCCGGGCTTGGTCATCGACGTCGATGGTCAAGGCGTCCAGCCGGGGGTCGGACAGCTCCGGGCGGCGCCTGCGCAGCGCGATCAGCTCCCGGTAGATGCGCAGCACACTGGCATGCGGCTGCTTGTCGGGCTCGGACCAGTCCAGCTTGGAACGCTGGAACGTCTGTTCATCATTCGGGTCCGGAACGTCCGTTTTATCCCAGCCGTGCTCAGCGAACTCGGCATAACGGCCGCTGCGGACGGCGTCGCGTAGCTGCGGGTCGGGCATGAACGAGAAGAACTGGAACGGTGTGGCCGCGCCCCACTCCTCACCCATGAAGATCATCGGCGTGTAGGGAGTACATAACACGAGCGCCGCGCCGCAGGCCAGCAGCCCAGGGGAGAGGGTGGCTGAAATGCGGTCGCCGGTGGCCCGGTTACCCACCTGGTCGTGATTCTGCAGGTAGCTGACGAATTTCCAGCCGGGTAGGTGAGCGGTATCCACCGGGCGCCCATGGGTGCGCTGCCGGAAGCTCGACCAGCGCCCGTCATGGAAGAACACCCGGTGCAGGGTCCGGGCCAGCTCGGGCAGCGCGCCGAAGTCGGCGTAGTAGCCCTGCCGTTCGCCGGTCAGCGTGGCGTGCAGGCAGTGATGGATGTCGTCATCCCATTGCGCGGCCAGCCCATAGCCGCCGGCGGCCCGGGGGGTGACCAGGCGGGGGTTGTTCAGGTCGGACTCGGCGATCAACGACAGCGGCCGCCGCAGGTGCGCGGCCAGGGCGTCCACCTCGGCGGCCAGTTCCTCCAGCAAATGGGTCGCCCGGGTGTCGCGCAGCGCGTGCACGGCATCCAACCGCAGGCCGTCGAGGTGGTAGTCGCTCAGCCACTCCACTGCGTTGTCGATGACGTAGCGGCGCACCTGATCGGAATGCGGTCCGTCCAGGTTGAGGGTGGGTCCCCAGATGTTGCTGCCGGCAAAATAGGGCCCGAAGCGGTCCAGATACGCCCCAGATGGGCCGAGATGGTTGTGCACGACATCGAGGACCACGCCAAGCCCACGCGCGTGGCACGCGTCCACGAAGCGTTTGAAGCCGTCCGGTCCGCCGTAGTTCTCGGTGACGGCGTACCAGCCCACCCCGTCGTAGCCCCAGTTGCGGGGTCCGTCGACGGCGTTGACCGGCATCACCTCGACCAGGTCGATGCCCAGATCGACGAGGTGGTCGAGACGCTCGATCGCGGAATCGAAGGTGCCGGCTGCGGTGAACGTACCGATGTGCAGCTCGTACAGCACGCTGCCGGCCAGCGCGCGGCCGGTCCATGAGTCGTCGGTCCACTTGAATGCCGCATGGTCATAGAGCCTGGACGCCGCATGCACGCCGTTCGGTTGCCAGCGGGATCGGGGGTCGGGTAACGGGGTGTCTTCCTCGTCCAGCCGGAACGCGTAGTCAGCGCCCGATCCGGCGCCGTCGACGTCGACAGCCCACCAACCGCCGGTTGTTCGCGCCAATTCGTGTTCGGCGCCGTCGACTACAACTCGTACCCGCTCACGCAGCGGGGCCCACACCGTGAACTCCATAGGCACCGATCTTGTCAGGGTCGTGCGGCATTGTCTGGCTATGACCACAGCGGAGGAGCCAGCGACCGTTTCCGGTCACGGTTGTGCGCGGACCTCGTCGCTCGACTGCATCGCGGTTAGTCAGCGATCAGCAAGGCAACGGGGTAGCGAGCGAGCAGTTCGGCCAGCGGCACGTGACCCGAGACTGACACGCCGGTGAACGCGTCAGTCCAGGAGCTCTCCGGCAGCGCCAGTGCGGTCTCTCCCCAGCCGCCGCGGTTAGCCAGCCCGACCGGGAGCCGGGTGGCTACTGCGATCACTCCGTTACGGGCGAATATCACGGCGTGCGAGGCGGCAGGCCCAGTAGCGCGTAACGGCAGGTAGCCGGTGAACCGCTCGGGCAGATCACGGCGAGCGCGCAGCGCCCGACACACCACGAGCAGCTTCGCCGCACCAGATACGTCAATCTTGGGCAGCCAGCCCTGGTCGATCTGGGCGAGCAGGTCCGCCCGGGCGGTGAAGTCCACCGGTCGCCGGTTGTCCGGGTCTACCAGGGACAGATCCCACAGCTCGCCGCCCTGGTAGGTGTCCGGCACCCCAGGCATGGCCAGTTGCAGCAGCACCGCCGACAGTGAGTTCGACCATCCAGCCGGGATGATCCGGGCCGCCGCCGCAGCCACCGCGGAGCGCAGTCTGGGATCATCCAGAGCGGCGTCGGCAACAGCGTGCATGGCGGTTTCGAACGCGTCATCCGGATCGGTCCAGCTGGTCTTCGTTCGTGCCTCCCGTATCGCTTTTTCCAGGTACGCATGCAGCCGCTCGGGGGGCAGCGGCCAGGCGCCGACCACGCTCTGCCAGAGCAGGTGACCTAGCGCCGGATTAGGCACGGGTGCTCCGGCCGCCGCCGCCAGGGCGGTGAAGTCCCGGACGGCCGCAGCCCACCAGCCCGGCAACTCCGACAGCACGGCCAGCCGAGCCCGGACATCGGCGGAACGCTTGGTGTCGTGAGTGGACAGCGTGGTCATGCCGTGCGGAGCAACCTGCTCGCGGTGCACCATCGCGGCGTGGAAAGCGTCGAGGTCGAGGCCAAACCGGTCCGGATCCCCGCCCACCTCGTTGAGTGCGACAAACCGCGTCCAGCGGTAGTAGGCGGTGTCCTCCACTCCTTTGGCCATCACGGCCCCGGAGGTTTGCTGGAACCGGACAGCCAGCTCGTCGCTCGGGTCGTGCAGCCGGGGTGACAGTGCTTGCAGTGCCGCCGCGAGTTCAGGCCGCCGGCGTCG
>DASQVU010000548.1:0-3839 GCA_035640615.1 Pseudonocardiaceae bacterium | reverse complement strand
TCCACAAGCAGCACAACTGCTCGAAGCCGACCTGGCGGTCTACGTTCACTCACCGTATGTGCTCAATGTGGCGTCGATGAACAACCGCATCCGCATTCCGTCCCGCAAGCTCGTCAGCCAGCATGCCGCAGCAGCGGCCACCGTCGGTGCGCATGGGTTGGTGGTACATGGGGGACATCTCGCCAAAGGGGAAGATCCCGCACAGGGCGTCGAAAACTGGCGAAAGATGTTTGACCGGCAGTCCGCTGAGGGTGGTTTCGCCACCCGGATCCTGGTCGAGAACACTGCCGGCGGCGATAACGCGATGGCTCGGCGATTTGATTCGCTGGCCCGGTTGTGGGATGCGATCGGCGACTACGACGTCGGCTTTTGCCTGGACACCTGCCATGCGTTCGCCGCGGGAGAATGCCTGGCCGATGCGGTCGATCGGGTTATGGCCATCACAGGCCGGATCGACCTAGTGCACTGCAACAACTCACGCGATGAGTTCGGCTCGGCACGAGACCGCCACGCACCGTTACGGGACGGGACCATCGAGCCTGAGCAGCTGGTAGCCGTCTGCGCAGCCGCCAATGCCCCGGTCATTCTCGAGACCGATCCCGCCACCCAAGCCGACGACATCGCTTGGCTCCGCGCCCAACTCAGCTAGCCCTGCCTCCAGCTAGCCCTGTCACCGATATGGAGACATATCGGGGTCAGTGAGGGTGCCGTGACCCCGATATGTCTCCATATCGGGGTGGGTAGTGTGGGCGCGGACGGGATCGAAAGCGGGCCGGTAGATATCTCGAAGGACGAGAGCGACGAGGAACAGGACGGCGGTGTCCCGGATCAGGACGGCACCGAGGAAGGGCTCGATGGGCAGCCCCTTGTGTTGGGGACCGAGGTAGTAGGCCATCCGCGGGGCCCACAGCAGCGCATCGACGGTCATCCAGGCCAGCACCGGTTTCCACCGCGGGATCGCCAGCACCGCCAGTGGCACCAGCCACAGCGAGTACTGCGGGCTCCATACCTTGTTGAATAGCAAGAATGCCGCCACTACGAGGAAACCCAGCTGACCCAGCCGCGGCGGATGGGGTGCCGTCAAGGCCACCCAACTGATCGCCACGCAGGCCAGCACGAACAGCGACGCGCTGATCAGATTGAGCGTGCGCACCTCGGCGAAACCTGGCCAGCCGGTGAAGACGGACACCGCGGTGTACAGCGTGTCCGGGTCAGCTTTGCGCTGGCCGTTGAGCCGGAAGAACTCCGCCCACCCGGCCGGGAACAGCAGCGCGATCGGCAGGTTGACCACTGCCCAGGACAGCGCTGCCGCAGCGACCGCGGTCAGCCCGTCCCGGCGGTGGCCTGCGCGCCCGGCCCGCAGGCACACCAGCAGGATGGGGCCCAACAACAACACCGGGTAGAACTTCGTGGCAGCGCCCAACCCCAGCAGCACGCCGGCGAGCGCTGGACGTCGCCGCGCCCACGCCAGCAGCCCGGTGGTGGCCAGCGCAGTGGCCAGCGCATCAAAGTTGGTGAAGGCGTGCACTACCACCAGCGGCGATAACGCAGCCAACGCGCCGTCCCAGGGCCGTCGCGGGGACAGCCTCACCAGCGCCCACACGGTCACCAACCAGGCGCACGCCAACCCGAGCGCGCTGATATGGAAATACACGATCGCCGGGGCAGAGGTAGGCAGCCAGCCACTGCGCGCCAGCGACACCCAGCCCTGCGCGAGCTTGGCCGAAGCCCACTGGTACAGGCCGGTGAGCACCGGGTACTCCATGTACCGCCGCTGCGCATTGGGTTCGCCGCGGTGCTCCACCCAGGAAGTGGCGTACGGGAATCCGGCCAACCCTGAATGGTCCAGCCGTTCCGCGGTGTACAGCGGGATGGTGTCCGAATAGCACATCGCCTTGTACTGCCGCCCGTCGCGCCAGTCCACTTGGAGCACACCCGCGCTGTCCCGGTAGGTCTGGGCACACGGCGCTTTCGCCAGCCATCCCAGCGCCAAGGTGATCGTCGCGAACAGCAGCACCACCCGCAGGGGGGTCCAGAACCACTGCCTGCCGATGATCGCGTGCTGACCCAGCGGACCACCGATGATCCGGCTGGCCCGGGCCGGCACCGGATCAGTCCAGCTGGGCACGACCCGCTGCAGTCCCGCCGGCTGAGCCGGCTGCTCCACCGGCTGCTCCCGACATGAAGACATATCGGGGTAGAACCGGCCCGGCAGACCCCGATATGTCTCCATGTCGGGATTGGGTGGGGACACGGGGGTGATGGTAGGAACGACTGCTCAGGAGTGCCGCGGGCGGCCGCCGAGTCCGCCTCCCGTTATCGGACTGTCATTGCCGGGATTGTCATCACCGGTTGCCGGATCGTCACAGAACGGGAAGCAGCTGCGTTGCGGCTTGGTCGTCCTGGTGGGCTTCTCCGTCGGCGCAATCGGCACCGGAATGAAATCCTCGGGATCGGGCTCCCGGGTGGTGGACGGGGTCACCTCGTGAGGCTCTTGCTTGACCCGCGTCGGAGCCGGCGCCGCCGGCTCGACCGGAGGCGGTTCCGGACCGATCAGTTTGTACGGCGGGAAGGTTTCCAGCGGCGTCCCCATCAAGTAGGAGTTCATGAACCGCTGCCAGATCAAGCCCGGAATGCCACGGCCGAAGATGTCGGCACCGTTGGCGGTCTTGATCGCCGTATTGGCCGGGTCACCCACCCAGACCGCGGTGGAGATCGATGGCGTGTACCCGACGGTCCAGGCGGCGGAGTTGTTGTTGGTCTCGCCGCGCTGTTGGGTGCCGGTCTTGGCGGCCACCTGCCGGCCACCGGCCAGCGGGATCTGCGAGTTGCGCGCGACGTCGAGCATGGTAGCGGTGACGTTGCGCGCCAGCTGGCTGTTGCGGTCGGTATCAACCTGGTCGAAGGCCTGTTGCGGCTTGTCGACGTGCTGGTACTCGATGGTGCCCCGAGAACTGTTGTACTGGCGCACAAAGAACGGCTCATGCCGTATCCCGTCAGCGGCGAACGTCGCGTAGGCGCTGGCCATGTCGAAAGTGTGGACGGGGTACTGGCCGAGCGTGATGCCCAGCCCGGGCGCTCCGCTGTCCGACTCGGACATGGAGCGCTTGCCGTTGATCTGTTCCGGCATTCCGGCCTGGATCGCGGCGTCGCGGACCGCTTGCGGCCCAACATCCTGAGCCAGCCGCACGAAGGCCGTGTTCACCGATTTGGTCATCGCATCGTGCAGGGTCAGCTGGGGGTAGTTCTTGCTCTCCGAGTTCGCGTACGAGCGACCGTTGATGACCAGCGGAGAGCTGCCGTCGTACTTCGAGTTCATGCCGATCCCGCGCTCCAGCGCGGCCAGCATGGTGAACGGTTTGAATGCCGATCCAGGGTTCCATGCCGGACCGCCGGCCAAGTCGAAGCCGTTGCCGTCCGACCCACCGTAGTAGGCGATCACCGCGCCGCTGCGAGGATCGATCGCCACCAGTGACGAGTGCAGGTTCGCCGGCTGCCCGCGCAGCTCGGTCTGGACCGCATCGCGAGCCAGCTGCTGGGCCCGGGGATCGATGGTGGTGACGATCTTGCCACCGTTGACTGCCATCGCAGCGCGGCTGATGCCCTGCTTCTCCAGCTCCTCCATCACCCGGTCGATGATGTGCGCGCGGTCGTCGGTCGGTTGGCCGGGCGCCGCGCTCGGGGGCGCGGTCTGCGGGTACATCCCGACGCTGCGGTCCGCTGGGGACAGCCAACCTTGCGACACCATGCCATCGAGCACGAAGTTCCACCGGGTCTGCGCCTGCGCCAGGTTCTTGGCCGGGTCCAGGCGGGACGGGGAGCGGATCACGGCAGCGAGC
>DASQVU010000547.1:0-2003 GCA_035640615.1 Pseudonocardiaceae bacterium | reverse complement strand
TATTTCGGTGTGACAAGGGGCTTTGTGGTTGCTGTGGGTCGGGTGGGTTGAGGGAGCTGGGTGCTGGGGTGTTGGTGACGAAGGCGTAGGTGGGGGTGCGGCCGTGTTGGGTGCCGAGGAACTCGGCGGAGGCGGCGTGTTCGACGACGACGATTAGGCCGGCGTCGCGGGCCCAGGCCAACACGCGGGACACGGTGCGGGGGGAGCGGTTGCCGGCGTGGCCGAGTCGTTGGGCGGTCAGGGCGGTGACCAGTCCGGTGGACCAGTCCATGGAGTAGACCAGGCGGCGCAGAATCTGTAGCCAGCTGGTGCGTTTGTCGGCGCGCCAGTCCTGGGCGTCGACGAGGTGTTCGACGATGCGGAGTGTTTCGGTCTGGTCGGTGAGGACTCGCCAGCCGGTGTCGATGAAATGTCGCCACCCGGGGTGGGGTTGGTAGGTGCCCGTGGTCAGGCGGACAGCAGCGCGGCGGCGGCCGTGGGCCAATGCGCGGGCTGCGGAGCGGTGCAGTGCTCGGCGCGCGACACGAGTCCCGGGCCGGGATGGCGCGGTGGGTGGGCGTGCGGCACGGCCCCGCGGCGCTCGAGACCGCTGTGCAGGCGTGGACCAGACCGTAGCTGGGCCAGCGGTGGCGCGTGGGTTAGTGAGGCCGCTGTGTATGGCGCATTCTGAGTGGGCGGGATCGAGCACGAGGGTGAATGCGCCGGCCTCATAGCAGGGCAAACACCAGCCGACACCCAGTTGTGGTGTGTTGGTGCCGTGTCGGTCGCACGCTGATTCCCGCCCACGAGATACTGTGGGCACGCGAAAGCGCCCCCTCCTGGCACGGTGGGGAAATCGCCTCGGCTGGTAACCGAGGCACTTACGTCAGTCAGGTGTCGGCCCGACCGACGTGAACTTGTGGCGAGGCGGTCCCTCCGGGGACCGCCTCGTTGTCGTTATGAGGCTCTGTTCAGCGGCAACTCCATCTGTCGGTCAGCTGGCTTGGGCTCGCAGTAGGTAGGCGCGGGCTGCCCGAGGTACTCCGCGACGGCCCTGGTGATGATGGCGGTTAAGGGCAGCCCGTCTCGTTGAGCGATCTCTGCAGCCTGCTTCCGAAAGTCGGTCGGCAGGTAGACGATCGTCGCGGTCCGGTCACCCTTGGGTTTCGGTCCGGGCTTGGCCCGAGGCGGACTGCTGCTTTCCATGGCGGAGTTTCTACCGCTGCCGATCTTCGAGTTGTCGGAGGCGCGCCGACTTCGATTCCGAATCGGAGAGGGCCACCAACGAGTGGGCGCGCTGCCTGTGGGCTAGGACAGGGGTTCGATTTCGATCGAGCTATCGAGGCTGAGCAGCGGGTCGGGATTGCTGGTTACTACCGGCCACCCCCGCTGCTGGGCGCAGTGCACGACGTGCGCGGCAACGAGATCGCAACTTGGTGCGCCGCTTTGCTGCAGGAGTGCGCCGACCGCGCGGACCTGCGCGGTGTCCAGGGGATCCATGACGGTACAGGGCAGGCCGAGCAATAAGTCCACGCCAAGCTCGTGGCCCCGGGGGATCAGTGCACAGGCGCGGGCGAGAGCCGCCGCGGGGATCGTCAACACAATGTTTTCTTCGATCGCGGTCATCACCAAGGCTTCGGCGTACACCGACTGTCCGGTGCAAAAACCGACGATCGCAGTCACATCGAGGACTCGGCCACCGATCACGAAGCAGCGCGGCGGGGCGGGAGGCCGGCCCGTTGGCGGACCAACGCCACAACGTCCTCCGGTGGTGGTCCCCCGAACAGCCTGGTGACTTGCGCCAGTGCCCGCTCCTTGGCCAGACGAAGCCGCACGGCTTCGGCGACGTAGTCAGACACGCTGCCTACCGCGCCGCTGCGGACAGCATCGCGTGCTTGGTCGAGGAGCTCTGCCGGTAGGTCCACCGACTCTAGCTCGCTGCTCATGCGCAGCAGAGTAGCCCAGGGTGGAATGTCCCGTGAGTCCCTGCGGGGCTCCAGCCAAGTCGGGGCGGTGCTGACCTA
>DASQVU010000546.1:0-5081 GCA_035640615.1 Pseudonocardiaceae bacterium | reverse complement strand
CCACGACGGCCCGGTCGCTTCCAGCGCCACCCGAGCAATCCTCCGCGCCATGGAGGACAGCGGTGTACAGCGCTTCCTGGCGGTCAGCGCGGCACCGGTCGGCCCGGTGCCGAAAGGCGACAGCTTCCTCAACCGTCGGATCCTGCTGCCGTTCATCTCCACCCTGCTACGGGACCTATACGCGGATCTAGCCGAAATGGAGGACGAGATCCGGCACAGCACCACAGACTGGACGGTCATCCGGCCGCCCAAGCTCGTGAACAAGCCGCTGACCGGCATCTACCGGACCGTCATGGACGGGAACGTGCCCCGCAGCTACACGATCTCCCGCGCCGACGTAGCCCACGCCATGCTCACCATGCTCACCGATCCAGCCACGCGCGGTCGGGCGGTCGGGATCGCATACTGACTCGCCAGCTCGCTGGCGACTCGAGCGCGTATTACTGGGTAGGTGGGTGGCCTGCCAGGCCTGCATGCACAACGGTGCCTCTCAGCCGGCACTACCAACCCACCTGACATGATGCTCGATCCGCAAAGCAGCAATTGACTTGGGTTGCCTGCGGGCACGCCGGCTACGTCCTCTCAGCGCGAAAGCCCGACGATCCCATGCGCGCCGCTGTTTTAATCCTACTGGGCGACACCACGACGGAGACCGCATACCCTAGCAGGGGTCACTGACCGGTAAGTCGATTACTGGGTTCGGATACGATCATCCACTCAACAGGCATCAACCAGCGGCTATCACCGGTCGTTCGCCTCATCAGAGGTGAAGTCGCAGCGATGATGGCAGCATAGGCCTGGCCGGCATTGCAGCAGCCGTAGCGCACCACGCAGACCGCAACGGTGGGAATTAACGCTTGGTGTGCGCGTTGTGATAGAACAGAGGTACGGTAGCGCAAGATGCCCAGCCGCACGGTACCCCAGACAAAGTGTTTTGAGGAGACACCCCCAACATGGCGCAGAAGGTAATCACCGAGTTCATCGACGACATCGACGGATCACCCGCCGAGCGGACATTCACCTTTGCTGTCGATGGCACCAACTACGAGATCGACCTATCCGCCGATAACATCGCAGAGTTCAAGTCTGCCATCGGCGGATTCATTGAAAGCGCCCGCAAGGTCAAGGGCAGCACCAGCAGCAACGGTCGCCGCACCCGTAGCGCCGGGGTTGAGGGCGGTCGGCAGTCCCGCGAGCAAACCCAAGCTGTGCGGGAGTGGGCCCGCCAGCACGGCCACCACATCAGTGACCGGGGCAGGATCCCGGCGTCGATCCAGCAGGCATTCGATCAGGCGCACACAGCTGCTTAATCAATAATTGGCACTCGAGGTGAGTTACGGCAGGACTGAACAGCCCGCCGTAACTCACCTCCACACCATTTAGGCACCGTTATACAGACGCTTGACCCAGTGCTTTGCTTGCTTGTCCCAGTGCCGCCCCGCGGCAGGAACAAGCGGGTAAGCGGGAAGCACTCCCGAAGTGCCTGCGTGACGTCCACGTTGAACATCGGTTTTTCCAGTAGCTTGCGCACAGGTCACAGTCTCGACAGTACGGCGTCCAGAGCAAAGGGACCGAGGCCTGGTATCGCAATCAACAGGAACACCCAGGCATACAGTGCAGCCGGTTCACCGTCGTTCTGCAAGCAAGCAAGCCCAACGACCCGAACAGCTTCTGCGTACCGTCGCACACTTACTGAAACGACACGACAATCCGAACCGCGGACAGCGCCACTTGACACAACTCATCCAAGAAAGTGGCATTCTGCGGCCCGGGTGCTTGTAAAACCTGTGGTCAGTCGTGTCTGTCAGATGTTCGACGCGGACCCCACGCCGACCCGGCCCCGCGTTGCGCATCTGCCAGATGCAGCGGGACGCGCTGGCGACGCGACCGACCTACCAATCCCTCAACCGGCAACACGACGCATTTGACCGCGGCCGGATCGATCGGATGTTCACCGGCAAGATCAGCGACACCCGGGATGAGCGACCGGCCCCGGGCGCTTACCCCGCACCTGATCCGCGAGAGGCCTATGCCTGCCGGCGCTACATTGCGCAGAACGGTCAGCGGGGCCGTCCGCTGTAGAGCGTCGGAGAGGAGCCCTCGTGACGTCAGTACAGCGTGGACCGCGTGGTAGGTCGGGCGTGTTTCGGCGTAAACCGGTCGAGGAGATCGCCTCTGAGCATGACGGGGAGCTCTCCCGATCGCTGGGGCTGTGGCAACTGACCGCGATCGGCGTCGGCGGCATTATCGGCGCTGGCATCTTCGCCCTCGCGGGAGCGGTGGCTAACCAGACCGCCGGGCCGGCTGTGCTCTTTTCCTTCCTGATCGCGGGTGTGGCGAGCGCGGCGGCCGCCTTGTCGTATGCGGAGTTTGCAGGCCTGATCCCGAAGGCCGGGTCGGCCTACACCTACGGGTATGCCGTGCTGGGTGAGCTGATCGGCTGGTTCATCGGCTGGGACCTGCTGCTGGAGTACACAGCGATCGTGGCAGTGGTCGCCATCGGCATCTCCGGGTACTTTGGCTTCCTGGTTGGCCAGCTCGGCATCCACCTGCCCGCATGGATGCTGGGAGCGCCAGGCAGCGGCAATGGGCACATTGTGGATCTTTTCGCGGTGCTGCTGTGCTTACTCATTGCGTTTCTGCTCACTCTCGGCATCCGCAGCGCCGCGCGGTTCGAGACATTCGTCGTCGGACTGAAGGTCGCAGTGGTGCTATTGGTTATTGTGGTCGGCGTCTTCTACGTCAAGACAGCCAACTACAGACCGTTCTTTCCTTTTGGGGTCGGCGGCGCGATCACCGGCGCGGCGACGGTCTTCTTCGCGGTGTTCGGCTACGACGCGATGAGCACCGCGGCAGAGGAGTCCCGCGACGCCCGCCGGCATATGCCGAAGGCGATCATTTACTCGCTGGTCATCTCGATGGTGCTTTACGTCCTGGCCACGCTCGTGCTGACCGGCATGCAGAACTACCGCTACATCGACCCGAAGAGCGGCTTCTCGTCGGCGTTCGCGTCGGTGGGGCTGTCTGGACTGGCGGGCGTCATCGCGATTGGCGCGATCGTCGGCATTCTGACCGTAATGTTCACGTTCATGCTCGGGGTCACTCGGGTGTGGTTCTCGATGAGCCGGGACGGATTGCTGCCGCCGTGGTTTGCGAAGCTGCATCCGGTCCGGCGGGTCCCGACTCGAGTGACCTGGATCGTCGGGGGCGCGTCTGGGCTGATCGCCGGATTCCTGCCGATCCGGCAGGCCGCCGAGCTGACCAACATCGGGATCCTGTTGGCGTTCGTGGTGGTGTGCGTTGCGGTGATCGTAATGCGCTACCGCCAACCGAATCTGCCGCGTGCCTTCCGTACGCCCGGCATGCCGGTCGTCCCCGCAATCGGCGTGATCTTCTCGATCTGGCTGATCACGTTCCTGACTCCGGTGACCTGGCTGCGCTTCCTTGTCTGGTTCATGCTCGGGCTGATCGTGTACTTCTCCTACAGCCGCCGACACTCCGCGCTCAACCGGTAACGGCTACAGAGCACTGTACGTGACGACGTGCACCAGCACTGATGCTGTGGTGTCGAACTGGTCCTCCATGTCATGCAACCTAGGCGCACCAGCGGCCCGGATCCTGATCAAGTTTCCTGTACACCTTCATGTGGTATGCCATTTACCTAACCGACATGTTCAGTTACTGGAGGGGTGGATGGCCGCGACGAGCGCGCAGGAACAGGGGTCTGAGTCGACCGCATCTAGGGAGCAGACCGGCAGTGGCGGTGCCCGCACAGCCACGGTACGGCTTCCGTTCGTGACCGCGCAGTTCCGCGCGCCTCGGGTGGATGTGGGCTCGGCGGTGCGGGTGGTGCGGTCGTCGCTGCCGACGCCGCGGCGGGCTTTGTACTACGGAGGTCTTGCTGCGCTGGCGGCGTTCTCGGTGATCGACTGGCCGGTGGCCGCGGCGATCGGTGTTGGCACCGAGATTGCCCGCAGGGAGGTCATCAGCTAGCCCGGCGCCGCGCAATCGAGGCCTAGCGTCGTTCTGCCAGCGGTGGGCCTGTCGCCGCCTTCTGCCATCTGTCCCTACTCCGAAACCAGTGCCCACCGCATGTTTTCCAAACATTTGCTCGGTCTGGCCTCGTGGGCCATAAGTCCGGTGACGGGGTTGGTGCGTGCGTTGGCCACTCCGTCAGTGGGCCGCCGCCTGTGGAGCTGTGGTGAGCGCACTTATCTGGAGATCCGCGGGATTCACCAGGTCAACAACACCGCCGCCGCCCGGGAGGTGGAGCAGCGCCTGGGTGTGCTCGGCGGGGTGGTGAGCGTCGAGGTCAACGCCGTGCAGGGACGGGTCGTGGTGCGCCATGATCCTGCCCGGATCAGCCCTGCGGAGCTGGCGCGAGTTATCGGTGAGGTGGAAGCCGCCCACGGGCTAGACACCGCGCCGGTCGCTGCGGCGAGCGTGGTGGATCCGGCGAATACCGAGCCGCTGGTGCGTGAGCTCGCCGCACTGGCCACCAACCTGGGGGGATTGGGGTATTGGGCGACGAGCCTGGTCGTTCCGTTGGGTCGCATTCCGCCGCTGATACCGGCGTTGGTGTCGCTGGTTGATTTCACTCCTCGGTTGCACAGCGAGGTGGAGTTCTGGCTTGGTCGCTCAGCGGCGGACACGGTGTTCGCGCTGGGCAGCGCGGTGTCGAACACACTGGCGGGCAGTCCGATTGTGTTGATTACGGATGCGGCGCGCCGGTTTTGCTTGCACCGGGAGGCCAGCGCTCGCCAGCAGGCTTGGACTGAGTGGGATCGCGAATGGCTGGCCGAGCGGCCGGGAGCTTACCGGGCGGACCCGCTGGATGTCGGGCCACGCCCGGTCCCGCTGCCTGATGGCCCTGTCGAGCAGGTGTCCACCTCCTCGGCGGTGCTCGCGGTGGCCGGCTATGCCGCGGTGCTGCTGGGTACCCGGAACTCGGCACGCGCGCTGGCGATGCTGGCCGCGGGGGTGCCCAAACCCGCCAGGGCCGGCCGAGAAGCCTTCACGGCCCAGCTGGCCACGGATCTGTCCACCCGGGGCGCTCTGGTGCTCGACCCGGATGTGTTGGA
>DASQVU010000545.1:0-4041 GCA_035640615.1 Pseudonocardiaceae bacterium | reverse complement strand
GAGGTCATCCTCCCAAGCCGTGCGCGCCGGGATGCCCGTCGTGGAGAAACGTACGACAGGCCCCTGGTGGGTTCCTAACCTCCCAGAACCGGTGACCAAACTCCCTACGGGCACCTAATGGCGGTGTAAGCGTTCGTTGATGCCTTCGTGAAAACGGGAGCTGGGATTTCTTGGGTCAGATGGGCGGGGCGGGCGTTTGGGTCGGGTGGTGCGTCGGTGACGCCTTGATGGGCACGGGAGAGGTGAGTCCTTCTCACAGACCGGCGCGTCGGCGTGCCGCCCGTGTGGAGGCGTCGTTCACGGTCAAGATCGTGGCGTGAGCCGGTCGCAGGGCCTACCTCTTCGAACCCACGGGCGGCAGTGACCGCTGACGCGAAGACCGGGGTCCCTGCGGCGAGCTGGGGCCATGAACGGCTGATCGGGTGTCGGACCGTTGAGTCCTTCCATTAGTGCGGCGCGTGTCCCCTGCGCGGGTTCTGACCTGAATGACCGAAGGTTGAGAAGGCGAGGATGAGCGTTGCCCATGTTCTGCGGGATCGACTGGGCCGAAAACCACCACGACATCGCGGTGGTCGATGATCGTGGCCGCCTGGTCGTCAAGCGTCGTATCAGCAACGATGTGGGTGGGTTGCGGCTGCTGCTGGAGTTGCTGACCGAGCACGGTGACACGGCTGAGGATCCGATCCCCGTAGCGATCGAGACCAGCCATGGCCTGCTGGTGGCCTGCCTGCGTGTCACTGGCCGGCCGGTGTATGCGATCAACCCGCTGGCGGTATCGCGGTACCGGGAGCGGCACACGGTCGCACGGGCGAAGTCAGATCACGCCGATGCCATGGTGCTGGCCAACATCCTGCGCACCGACCGCCACCTCCACCGGCCGCTTCCGGCCGATACCGAGCTGGTGCAGGCGATCGCGGTGTTGGCCCGAGCAGGACAAGACGCGACATGGAACCGGCAGCAGGTGGCCAACCAGCTGCGATCGCTGCTGCGCGAGTACTTTCCCGCTGCGCTGGAGGCATTCGTCGGAACGAAGGCCGGGCTCACGAGCGCGGACGCCCGGGTGATCTTGGCCGCCGCGCCAACTCCGGCGTTGGCGGCGAAGCTGACCAAACCGCAGCTGCGCAGGTTGCTGGTCAAGGCTGGCCGGCGGCGCAACATCGACACCAGGGTTGAGCACCTGCACACCATTTTCCGAGCCGACCAGTTGCACCAGCTGCCGCAGGTGGAGGCTGCGTTCGGCGAACAAGCACGCGCGCTGGTGATGCAGCTTGACGCTGCCTGGCCGCGCCATCGAGCAGCTGACCCAGGCGAGCGAACACGCCTTGTCCCAACATCCCGATACGGTGATCCTGACCAGCTTTCCCGGCGTCGGCCAGGTCACCGCCGCCCGCGTCTTGGCTGAGATCGGTGACGATCGCACCCGGTTCACCGACGCCCGCAACCTCCGGGCTTATGCCGGCTCGGCACCGGTCACCCGCGCCTCCGGCAAGAGCCTGGTGATCAGGCAACGCAAGGTGAAAAACCAGCGCCTGGCCGCGGCCGGCTACATCTGGACCTTCGCCGCACTGACCGCCTCACCCGAAGCCCGCGCCCATTACGACCGTCGCCGAGCCCGCGGAGACGGTCATCCTGCCGCGCTACGCAACCTGTTCAATCGCTTCCTCAGCCAACTCCACCATTGCCTGGCCACCGGCACGCACTACGACCCGGCGCGAGCATTCCCCGAAGCCACCACCGCCCGGTCGACAGCACCCGCCTGATTGCCACTTCACGCACCGAAGAAGATCAACTTGCGTTGTTGCGGCCATCGGGTGTCTAACCCCGTGTCGACGCCCGAAAACTGACCCCCTTCGTTCGAGCCTGGCTCGTAGTCGAGCTGGGAGGGGAAGTGGGGTGTTATCCGTGGAGGACTGGGCTGAGATCCGACGGCTGCATCGTGCCGAGGGGTTGCCGATCAAGGGGATCGCGCGGGTGAGGGGCATCTCGAAGAACACGGTTCGGGCGGCGCTCGCTTCGGAGGGCACAGTTGCATTAAGCGATCGGCCCACCCGAGCTGATCCACCTGCTGCCACAGAAGCCATGAAGCAGGCCTTCAGATGCCCGATTTGTAGCGGTTCTCCCAGGTGCCTGAGGAGCCTTCCTTCCCGCTTCGGGGCATGGCGAGGACGCCTTTTGCCTTAATGCAACAGTGCCCGTCCGGAAGCGCTGCTCGTTCTCCACGAGGCGACACTGATGCTTCCGGCGGCACGAGTCGAGAGGGCTTCGCCAGCAGCGAACCGAACGCTGTCCATAGAGACGAACACGGCCGTCCGACAAGGGATCCTCTGTGGCAACTGAGGTGGTGACCGTGCAGGCTCATCGGGTGGCGGACAAGGAGGGCAACCTGCTGGACAACCAGCAGGCGGAGGCGGGCCAGCGCTTCGACGCCCTTTCGGAGCTGTTCAACCCGTCGACGTTCCGCCACCTCGCCGCGCTCGGGCTGGGGCCGGGCTGGCGGGTCTGGGAGGTGGGCGCCGGCGGGCCCACCCTTCCGTCCTGGCTGGCTGAGCAGGTGGGGCCGGAGGGCCAGGTCCTAGCCACCGACATCGATACCGCCTGGATGGACGACACCCCTGGCTACGAGGTCCGCCGTCACGACGTCGGGGTTGACCCGCCGCCGGAGGGACCGTTCGATCTCGTGCACGCCCGCCTGCTGCTGGTTCATGTGCCGCAGCGGGACCGAGCGCTGGCCGCGATGGTCTCGGTGCTGCGCCGCGGAGGCTGGCTGGTTGCGGAGGAGGCGGACCCGGCGCTGCAGCCGCTGGTTTGCCCCGATGAGACCGGCCCCGCGCAGCAGTTGGCCAACCGACTGAAGGGTCGGATTCCGCCAGCTGCTCGCGCAGCGAGGCGTTGACCTAGCCTACGGACGGACCCTTCCTCGCCGTCTGCGGGCCGCGGGGCTTGTCGACGTCGCGGCCGATGCATACTTCCCGATCACCGGAGCCGCCTGCACCGAGCTGGAGCTGGCTACTGTCGAGCAGATCCGCGGTCGGCTTGTCGCCAGTGAGATCGCCACCCCATCCCAGATCGACGAGCATCTCGCCAACGTGGCCAGCGGGGGGCTATTAGACCTCGCCACCTCACCAATGATCACCGCGTGGGGGCGCAGTCCATCGGACAACCTGATCCGCTAGCCGATGGTCTCGCGGAACAGGTCATGCGCCATCCGGGTCCGGGTGCCCTGGGTATCGCTGACCAGGACACCCGCCCGCACGCCCTCCTCCACGAGCAGCGCCATAGTCGCAGCCTCGAGCCCGCACACCTCGCCAAGCACATAGGCAGCAATTACCGGCCACCGCGGCGGCTTCCACCAGCGCTCGCCGAGCACACGGCGTCAAATAGCGGCGACCGTCATGATGGGCAGGGGGTATAGCAGCGCGGGAAGGTAAGGTCCAGCATGGTCGGTGATGGCAGCAACAACGCAGCAGACCTGTTGGTGATCTTCGGTATTACCGGGGATCTGGCCAGGAAGATGACGTTGCGCGCGCTGTATCGGTTGGAGTGCCGCAACCTGTTGGACTGTCCGATCCTGGGGGTGGCAAGTAGGCAGCGGTCGGGCGACGAGTTGCTTGAGCTTGCCCGCCAGGCGATCAGCGGTAGTGGGCAAGAGATTGACGAGGACGTCTTTAACCGCTTCCTGGGCCGGTTATCGTACGTTTTCGGCGATGTCACCGGAGATTCACTGTATGCCCAGCTTGTGCAGCGGATCAGGGCACATCACGGCCGTTGTACTACCTAGAGACGCCGCCGTCACTATTCGGCCCGATCGCCGAACACCTGGGCAACGCCCACCTACTCACCGACGCGCGGGTCGCGGTAGAAAAGCCGTTCGGATACGACCTGCGCTCGGCGCGCGAGTTGGATGCTGGCTTGCATCAGGTGCTCCGGGAGGAGCAGATCCTGCGCGTGGATCACTTCCTGGGCAAAGAACCGGTCATGGAGCTGGAATACCTGCGTTTCGCCAATCTGGCGCTGGCCGAGATCTGGGATCGCAAGAGCATC
>DASQVU010000544.1:0-2045 GCA_035640615.1 Pseudonocardiaceae bacterium | reverse complement strand
GTCGGGTGCGCAGCGGTCGGAGTAGCTCGTTGATCGCTTCGGTGAGCATTCGTTTGAACTGGCCCGCGCCCCGTGGCCCGATCTCGTCGGCAAGGCGCGCGGGCTGGTTGCCGGTTGCGGCGGCAAGGAGCTCAAGCAGGTTGGCGATCGCAGGTCGAGCGACGGGGTCGTAGGTGATCTGCCGGTCACTGTCAGTGGGCGCACGCCGGTTCACAGCTGCGGTCTGGTCCTCGGACGCTCGCAGCGGGATCCCGTTGCCTCGGGTCTTGCTCATCTTGTGACCATCGAGCCCCAGCAGCAGCGAGGTAGCGGTGAGTAGGGCTTCGGGCTCGGGAAACAGGGATCGGTCGGCGTAGCGGTCGTTGAACCGGCGGGCAATGAGCCTGGTGACCTCCAAGTGCGGGAGCTGATCCAGGCCGACCGGCACTAGATTGGCCCGGCAAAACAGGATGTCGGCAGCCTGATGGACCGGGTAGATCAGCATCAGACCAGTCGGCGGTTTGCCGGTGGCCTCGTCTCGGCTTTCACGGTGGGGTTGCGGTGCAGCTCGGCGTCGCTGACAAGACTGAGAAACGGCACAACGAGCTCGTTGAGAGCCGGGACGGCGCCGTGGGTGAAGATCATCGACCGAGCGGGATCGATGCCGGCGGCGAGGTAATCAGCGACGATGCCACAGACGGTGTCCGGTAGCTGATGGCCTGCCACCCGATCGGTCATGACCTGGTAGTCCGCGATCACCACAATAACCTCGACACCAAGGTTCTGGAGCCGGACGCGATCGGCCAGGCCGCCGAAGTAGTGCCCGATGTGCAGTGACCCGGTGGGTCGGTCACCGGTAAGGACGCGAAAGTTCTGCGGGTATGCCTGACTTGCTGCTCGAGTTCGGCGCTGCGGGCCAACGCCGCTTGCTGAGATGGCGTGTGCTCAGACACCGGGTGGTCTCCCTTCGTCGGCCTGCCCGTACCCGCAAAAACAAAAAGCAACGCATCGGGCCCCAGCGGGATGACCGGCTAGCCGCCACCCGGCCCGATGAGGTGTGGGCGTTGGACTTCCAGGTTGACGTCAGTACCGATGGTCGTCAGATCCGGTTTTGCCACGTGGTCGATGAGTTCACCCGGGACGCACTGTCCACCACGGCGGCGCGGTCATTCACCGCTGATGACACCACCATCCTGCTCGACAAGATCATCGCTGGACCACCAAACGGGCCCGGTCACCTCAACACGTCTGCCGGATTCCGGCCGTGTTGATCTCCTAACGCATCAACGAGAGCAGGGAGTCGCTGGGTTATGAGTCGCGCAAGCAGCCGTCTCACACGGGTCGTCTCTGTCGTGGCAAGGTCCTAGCTGACCTGGTTGTCGGCAACGTGCCATCTTAGCGGCCTAGCTGGTTCCGCCGCAGGACGTGGCGGTTTGGTCACCAACTTGGCCCGCGCCATCGCCGGCAGACGAACCTTTCTTGCTCGAGAAGGTCATCGATACCGGATGCGGGCCACCGCCCTGATAGGTGTCCTCACAGATTCCGGACCTGTGTTCTCGCGGAGCAACGCTGCCGCCAAACGAGTGGACAAGGGGCAGACACCCGGCCAAAGCCGACTACGGTGATGAGTGCGCCGGGCACCCGCAGTCACCCCTGGAAAGACGCCCGGTTCGGGCAGGCTCGAGTCCCGATCGGGCAGCAAGGATCTTTTGAGCACTGCCGGCACGCAAGGAGACCGCATAGGTGGCACGTAACGGCACGGCTATCCCGACCAGGGGACAGAAGAGCTCCGCACAGCCTCCGCGACAACAAGAGCTGGGCATTCCTGCTCAACGAGCTGATGGACACCCCGGTGGTCGTGGCCTGGTGCGTGTTGCGCGCGGCCCCGTTGCCGTCGTGGAGGTTGCCCGTCCCGGCACCTTTCCCCTCGTGGGGTTCGCTTTTGTGCGCGCATGGTCGTATCTGCGTTTCGTGATCCAGCAAGCCCGAAACCCGCGGTGGGCCACGGCTAGTTGTGGCGCTCATGCGCGCAATCTGCCCGCGGTGCGCTCGCGTCATCAGAAGTT